>NZ_JCABYM010000095.1:30249-35309 GCF_059499385.1 Limnoglobus sp.
CCGACCATCGCGGGCCCCCCCCCCGCGGAGGTTCGCCGGGGGGCTACCGCCCCCGGGCGAAAGCCCGCGGACGAACGTCCGCGGGGATGACTAGAACCCGATCCCCTTCGCCTTCGTCTTCACCCGGACCAAGTTATGGTTCGCGCAGATGTACAGCGTGCTGCCGTCGTCGCCGAAGCAGCAGTTGCCGGTCTTGTCGTTCGTCACGATCGTGCCGAGGTGCTTGCCCGCCGGGTCGAACACGAACACCCCGCCGGGGCCGGTCGCCCAGATGTACCCCTGCTGGTCCACCTTCAACCCGTCCGGCAGCCCCGGCTTCTTCGCCTTCACGAGGTCGGTCGTGTCGAACAGTTGCTTGCCGTCGCCGAGCGTGCCGTCGTCTTTCACCGGGAAGCTCATCCAGATCGCCTTCTCCGGGTCGGAGTTCGCCACGTACAGCGTCTTCGCGTCCGGCGACAGCGCGATCCCGTTCGGCCGACTCATCGCCTTCGTCAGCAGCGTCACTTCGCCGCTCGGCTTCAGCCGGTAGACGCCCTGGTACTCGAGTTCCTTGCCGGGGTCGTCCATCTGCTTCGGCAGGCCGTAGGGCGGGTCCGTGAAGTACAGGTCGCCGTTCGGGTGGAACACGAGGTCGTTCGGGCTGTTCAACCGCTTGCCCATGTACTTGTCGGCGAGTGTGACGAACTTGCCGTCCACCAACTTCGCCACCCGCCGGTCGCCGTGCTGGCAGAGGACCAACTCGCCGGCCTTGTTGAACGTCAGCCCGTTCGAGCCGGGTTCGTACCCGGTGAACTTCTCCGTGCCGGTGTACCCGCTCGGCTTCAGGAACTCGTGCAACCCGTCCTTCTCGGACCACCGGTGGACGCGGTTGTTCGGGATGTCGCAGAACAACACCTGGTTGTTCTTCTTGTCCCACACCGGCCCCTCGGACCAGGTGAACCCGGCCGCCAGCTCCTCGACCTTCGCGTCCTTCGGCACGAGTTCGTCGAACTTCGGGTCCTTCCGCTCGAACGCCCGCGGCGGGGCGGGCTGTTGCTTGTCCTCGGCCAACCCGTGGAGGCCGAGCGGGGCGAGGGCGGCGATGCCGAGGAACGTCTTCAACACGGTCCGACGCGACATGGGTGGGAACTCCGGGGGAGCCGGGGGGCGGAATCGACCGGCGGCGAGTGTCATCGTAACGCGAATGCCGGCCGCGACAAGCGGATTCCGACGGCCCGGAACGGCCCTCCCGGCCGGCGAGACCGCCACCGCCGCCACCGCCACGGGTGGCCCCCCGTGGCGGAATCGCCACCTGGGTTGACGCGACACCTATAATGACTTTTTGTTCACATGTCGGACGCACGCGCGGACATCGGGAAAAGGCCGGGTTCCAGTGGACGCCGGGGCCAGGAATGTTAAGATCGCAACACTTTCCCGACTCGCAATAACCGCCGACCGGACGGGCCTCACCGCGCCGCGTCCATTTCATCCGAGGGAACTCCATGCGTGACGAGTACAAGATTATGGCCGTGGCCTGGGTGCTCGTGAGCATCTGGGTGGCGTTCGTGATCTTCGCGAATCGGAAGGTCCACCCGCGGGCCTTGTTCCTCCTATTCCTCGTCGAGCTTTGGGAGCGGTTCAGCTATTACGGGATGCGGGCGCTGCTCGTCTTGTACCTCACGTCCGTGACGACGAAGGGCGGGTTCGGGTTCCCCGAGAAGTCCGCCTACGGCATCTACGCCGCCTACGGCGCACTCGTGTACCTGACGCCGCTGCTGGGCGGGTTCCTTTCGGACAAAATCCTCGGCTTCCGCAAGTCGATCATCTGGGGCGCGATGCTGATGGCGGCCGGGCAGTTCACCCTCTCGCAGAGTGCCGGCAACGACATCATCCTTTACACCGGCCTCGCCCTGCTCGTCATCGGGAACGGGTTCTTCAAGCCGAACATCTCCAGCCTGATCGGGAAGTTCTACGCCCAGGGCGACCCGCGGCGGGACGGGGCGTTCACCATCTTCTACATGGGGATCAACATCGGCGCGTTCCTGACGCCGCTGACGTGCGGCACGATCGGCGAGTTGGAAGGCTGGGGGTACGGGTTCTTGTGCGCGGGGATCGGGATGGTGCTGGGGTTGTGCATCTTCTTGTACACCGCGAACAGCGGCGTCCTGGAGCAGCACGCGGACCCGCCGGCCGAGGCCGCGGGCAAGCAAATTTTCGGCTTCCCGGCCGAGTTCGCCATTTACGCCGGCACGTTCTTGCTCGTCCCCATTGCCGGGCTGTTGATTCACAAGAACGACGTGATGGACTTGCTGCTGATCGTGGTCGGGTTGGCCGCCGTCGGGTACATGCTGTACCTCTCGTTCCAGTACCCCCGCGAGGAGCGGCAGCGGATTTGGGTCATCATCGTGCTGCTCGTCTTCACGGCCGTGTTCTGGACGTTCTTCGAGCTGGCCGGCAGCGCGCTCAACCTGTTCACCGAAAAGAACGTCGAGAAGAGCCTGTTCGGCCAGACGCTCGCGACGAGTAACTTCCAGGCGGCGAACGCGTTCTTCATCATGCTCTTCGCGCCGGTGTTCTCGGTGATGTGGATCAAACTCGCCCAGAGCGGGTGGGAGCCCGCCGCCCCGGTCAAGTTCGCGTTCGGCCTGTTACTGCTCGGCGCGGGGTTCCTCGTCCTGAACCTCGGCAAGGCCGCGGCCGTCGGCGGGATCATGCCGGCGATGTTCCTGATCCTGCTGTACTTGCTGCACACGCTCGGCGAACTCGCGCTGTCGCCGGTCGGCCTGTCGCTGGTGACGAAACTCGCCCCGGCGAAGATCGTCGGGTTCATGATGGGGTTCTGGTTCCTGTCGTCGGCCATCGCGCACCAGGCCGGGAAGTGGATCGCGAACGAGACGGCCGCGGCCCCGGACGCCACGCCGGAGCAAACGCTCGACCTCGCGCTCGGCGTGTTCAACAACGTCGGGCTGTTCGCTCTTGGGTCGGGCGTGTTGTTGCTGGCTCTCTCGCCGATCATCAAGAAGTGGATGCACGGGATCAAGTAGCCGAAGCCGCGCCTTCCATTTCGCATTTTTCATTTTGAACTTTGCATTGGTCCAATCTTTTCGGACCAATGCAAAGTGCGAAATGAAAAATGCGAAACTCAATACCGCCGCACGCTCGGGTCCACGAGCACGCTCCACGCCTCGATCCCGCCGCTGAGAGATGCCACGGCCGTCAGCCCGGCGTGCAGCAGCACGGCCGCCCCGCTCAGGCTCCGCACCCCGTGGTGGCAGTACACCACCACCAGCGCCCCCGGCGGCGGCTCGACCTCGTCGAGTCGGCCCGGCAACTCCGGCAGCGGGATCAGCGTGCTGTCCGGCAGGTGGCAGTACGCGTGCTCGTTCGGCTGCCGCACGTCCAGCAGGTAGACCGGCTCCCCGGCGTCGAGCTTCGCCTTCAATTCCGTCGGGTGAATCTGTGGGATCATGCCTGCGTTATATAGCCGCCGGCTTGCCGGCGGGGTTTTGGGGATCGCAGAACCCCGCCGGCAAGCCGGCGGCTATATAGTTCAGGTTCGTTCAGTGATGTCGGGTAGCCCCAGCTTCTGTAAGTACTCGCGCTCCTTGACGCGCATCTGCCGCTCGGCCTTCGCGGTCGTGTCGTCGTACCCGCACAGGTGCAGGCAGCCGTGGATGACGTACAGAATCAGCTCCCGGTCCGCCGCGTGCCCGCGGTCCGCGGCGTACTCGGCCGCGATCTCGTACCCGATGACGATCTCGCCCTCCAGCTTCTTCGCCTTGCGGTCGGAGTAGGGAAAGGTAATCACGTCCGTCGGCTCGTCGTGGTTCAGGAACTGCTTGTTCAGCCGGTGGATGTGCGGGTTGTCCACGAACGCGACCACGACCTTCGCGGCCGCCACGCCCTCGCCCTCCAGCACGGCCTTCGCCGCGGCTTTCAGGGCCTGGAAGTCGAGCGGTTGCTCGTAAGGGTTGGCCACGGAGATCGAAATCATTCCCGCATTTTATGAAACCGACCGGACGATTTTCTTCACCCCTTCTATAACGCTTGCATCCTCTCCCGGACCCGACCCATCGCGGCCGTGCCCCCCGGCCGCTGCGACGCGCCGCGCAGGGAACGGTCCCCACTAAACCTTCGGGGCTAGCCCATCTCTTCCGGAGACTTTGCCGAAATGTCAGCCACCGCTCGCCAGCAAGCGATCCAGACGATCGCCACGACCACGCACCAACTCAACCGGATCACGTTCAAGGAAAAGTCCCTGAAGGACCTGTTCGGGTCGAACGTGTTCAACGAGGCGGAGCAGAAGGCCCGGCTGCCGAAGCCGATCTTCAAGGCCCTCCAGAAGACGATCAAGCAAGGGGCGCAGCTCACCGACCCGGCCATCGCCGACGCCGTCGCCAGCGCCATGAAGGACTGGGCCATCGAGCACGGGGCCACCCACTACACCCACCTGTTCCAGCCGCTCACCGGCCTGACGGCCGAGAAGCACGACTCGTTCCTCTCCCCGTCCGGCGACGGCACGGCGATGGCCGAGTTCAGCGGCAAGGAGTTGGTGAAGGGCGAGCCGGACGCCAGCTCGTTCCCGAGCGGCGGGACGCGGTCCACGTTCGAGGCCCGCGGGTACACCGGCTGGGACCCGACCAGCCCGGCGTACATCCGCGAGACGCCCAACGGGACCACGCTCGTCATCCCGACCGTGTTCGTGTCGTGGACGGGGGAAGCCCTCGACAAGAAGGTCCCGCTGCTCCGCAGCATGGAAGCCCTGTCGGCGCAAGCCCTCCGCATCGTCCGGCTGTTCGGCAACACCGACGCGAAGAAGGTGTTCACGACGGTCGGCCCGGAGCAGGAATACTTCCTGATCGACAAGAACTTCTTCTACGCCCGGCCCGACCTGATTAACTGCGGCCGGACGCTGTTCGGGGCGAAGCCGCCGAAGGGCCAGGAACTGGAGGACCAGTACTTCGGCACGATCCCGGAGCGGGTCATCGCGTGCATGGCCGACTGCGAAGCGGAAATGTTCAAGCTCGGCATCCCGGTCAAGACCCGGCACAACGAGGTCGCCCCGAGCCAGTACGAGATCG
>NZ_JCABYM010000096.1:0-34093 GCF_059499385.1 Limnoglobus sp.
TGTCCCGCCGCCACGGGGGCCACCCGTGGCGGTGGCGGCGGTGGCGGTCTCGACCTGTCGTAGGGGATTTCGCCCGCCACGACGTTCGCAGAAAATCCCGACACCGCGCGGATTTCCGCAGAAAGTTCACTCGCACACGCCCACCGTGAGGATCGTCACGTCGTCCGTGTACGGGTAGCCGTCGCAGAACGTCTTCTGACACCCCAGCATGTGGTCCAGCACCAGGCACGACTTCTCGTGCCCGTGGTTCGTCAGGCAGCCGACCAGCCGGTCGGTGCCGAACAGCTCGCCGATCGGGTCGCGGGCCTCCGTGACGCCGTCCGTGTAGAAGCAGATGCGGTCCCGCGGCCGGACCTCGACCTGCTTGTCGAAGTACACCTCGTCCGGCATCACGCCGAGCAGGAACCCCTGGGCGGACAACTGCTTCACTTCCTTCGTGTCGCCGCGGAGCAACAGCGGCGGCGGGTGGCCGGCGGACGAGTACCGTAGCACCCGCGTCTTCCGGTTCAGCACGCCGTAGAACGCGCTCACGAACCGCTCGCCGGACAGGGCCTGGAGCCGGTGGTTCATCGCGCCGAGGACCTCGCTCGGGTTGACCGTCTTCGCCGCCACGTCCGCGAACGCGATGCGGGTCATGATCGCGACCATCGCGGCCGGGATGCTGTGCCCGCTCGCGTCCGCGATGAGGATGCCGAGGTGGTCCGGGTCGGGCGTGGCGAAGTCGTAGTAGTCGCCGCCGAGGTGGTCGAGCGGGGCGAAGTGGACGCCCCAGTCGAGTTCCGGCCAGTCCGGCGGGGCGTGCGGCAACAGCAGCAGGTTCTGGAACTGCCCGGCGGCCCGCAGGTTGTACGCCGTCTCCGCGTCGCGGGCCATCAGCTCGTCGTTGACCTGCTTCAGCTCCCGCGTGCGTTCCTCGACCCGCTGGTCCAGGAACTCCGTCCGCCGGTTCATGAGCGCCCGCGACGAGATCAGGCCGACGAGCTTGTCGTCCTCGATGACCGGCAGGTGGCGGACCCGGAGCTTCGTCATCATGCCGACGGCCGCGTCCCAGCCCACGTCCGGGGCGATCGTGTACGGGTCGGCCGTCATCCAGTCGGACACCGGGTACTCCCGCCAGCCGGGGATGGCCGTGATGACCCGCTTGAGCAGGTCGCGTTCGGTGAAGATGCCGACGAGCTTGGCGTCGGCCTTGACGACGAGGACGGCCCCGACCCGGCTGCGGTTCATGAGCCGCAGCACGTCCCGGACCGGGGCGTCCGGGGCGACGCTGATCGGCTCCGGCTGCATCACCTGCCGCACGGTCAGTTCGACTGGCATCCGGCCTCCCTGGGAAATCCCGACACGAAGGGATCGAGTCCCGCCTTGTGAGGATTCCGTTAAATCCGAAGAATCCTGTTGTAAGTCCACACGTGTTCTACGTTTGATAGAAGATGTAGTCTCGCCCCTCGGTTGAAAGGCACGAATGCCGGACCACTTGCTCCAGGCCGCCGCGCTGCCCATCCGCGACGGCCGCGTCTGCATGGTGACCTCCCGCCGCCGCACCCGCTGGGTCGTGCCGAAGGGCCGGATCGACCGCGGCCACACGCCGCCGCAAGCCGCGATCACCGAGGCGTGGGAAGAGGCCGGCGTCGTCGGCGACCTCCGCCCGACCTCCGTGGGCACGTACCACTACGAGAAGGACGGCCGGTCGCACCTGGTCACGGTGTTCGTACTGGACGTGACTCTGGACCACCCGACGTGGCCGGAGTGCCGCGAGCGGACGCGGGAGTGGGTGACGGTCGAGGAAGCGATCCGCCGCGTCAACGAGCCGGGCCTGAAGGCGATCCTGCGGGCCGTCACCGCCGTCGGCGGCGTCCTCGGCCCGCCGCTGCTCGTGCCGAACTTCGCGGCGACCGCGGGCTAAAGCAATGGCCCGCAGATGACGCAGACTTCGGCGCAGATGAAAACCGGATAAGACCAAATCGACTTTTGGTTTTTGATCCTCTTAATCTGCGTCGAAGTCTGCGTCATCTGCGGGCCATTCTTATTTCTTGACCAGTGGCAGGATGACCCGGTCCACGTCCGCTTCCGTCCGCACGTCCGGGACGTTGCCGAACAGCTCCCAGCTCTCGACCAGCGACGCCGACGCGCCGGGTTGCAGCGTCACCAACTCGCCGACGGTTTCCATCTCCAGCATCTCCTCGTAGCTGAACGTCTGGTACCGCGTCCCGCGGTCCGGGTAGACGGCCCCCTCGCGGTAGTCGAAGTATTTGACGAACAGGACGCCGCTGTTCACGTACCCGACCCACCCCTCGCGGTGGGCGAGGCCGATCTTCGTCGGCCCCTTGTTCACGTCCTGCCGCAGGAAGACGTACTTCTTGCCGAACGTCCAGCGGGTGTCCGCGAAGTCGAAGTACGGCCACAGGATGAGTTCCTGGTTCGGGCCGTAGTCGGCCGGCGACTTGGCGTTCCGCGGGTGGCCGGGGTGCGGGGCCTTCGGCGGCAGCGGGATCACCTCGACGCCGCCGGGGGCCATCACCGTCGGCCCCCACGGCGCGAGGTCGGTCGGTTCCTTCCCGACGTTCGTGACGGTCAGCGTCACCTCGACCTTCGTGCCGGTCGGCCCGAGCTTCAGTTCCATCGTCTTCTGCACGCCGTACTCCGCCTCCGGCGGCGGCGTGAACTTCGCGGCGAACGGGCCGGTCTGCTCCCACTTCACCGGGCGGTTGTCGGCGAAGTACGTCCGCGTGAGGTCTTCCGGGGCGAGCCAGAACCGGTGGCCGCCGCGGATCTGCCACTCGGGTTCGTTCGCCTTGCCCATCATGTCGTCGTAGTTCTTCATGACGTTGAACCCGCCGGGCAGGCGGTAGGCGATGACCCGCGGCCCGACGTCGAGGGTGACGACGAGTTCGACGTGCCCGTTGGCGAGGAGCAGGTTGTTCTTCCAGCCGCGGTATTCGACGACTTGCACGGGAGGGCCTCCGGGTAAAGGGGGTGAGGAAGGGATTGTATGTTTGGCCGCGACGCGGAGCGGTACGATGGCGGGACCGGGGAGGGCGAGGCGATGACGGAAGCGGAGTGGAAAGTGCCTCACGACCCCCAGTCGATGATTCGCTACTTGATCGGCTGCGAGGCACCTCGGGTTCAAGATGTCGAAGCCTTCCCGGACTCACGCGGCAGTGAACGCAAACTCCGGTTGTTCGCGTGTGCGTGCTATCACCGCGTTCGCGATCGGATGCCGAACGCTCTGGCCGACCGAGTGGTCGCGGTGGCAGAACGGTACGCCGACGGTGATGAGACGCCCGAAGAATTCATCCGTGCGTCGGAGGCGGTTCGCCATCAGTCGAACATGTTGGAGGAACGGTGGCGCGCGTCGCGGGGGGCCGAGCGGGCGCTCCTCACGCCGTTGCATGAATCCCTCGCACTCGCGGGCGTCGTGACGTGGGACATGGCTCAGAAAGCGGCGTACTACGCTTCGTCGAATTCGTACTTGGCGTGTTCGGGGCTACCGAGCGATGACGACCCTCGATGGCAAAACGCTCACTCGGCCCAGGAGAAGGTCGAGAAGCGGGCACAGACCCAAATTCTCCGCGACATCTTCGGCAACCCGTTCCGACCGGTCGCGTTCGATCCCGCGTGGCGCAGCTCCACCGCCGTTGCCCTCGCGACCGGCATCTACGCCGACCGCGCGTTCGACCGGCTGCCGATCCTCGCGGACGCGCTGCAGGACGCCGGGTGCGAGGACGCGGATGTCCTCGGCCACTGCCGCGGACCAGGGCCGCACGTCCGCGGGTGCTGGGTCGTGGACCTCGTGCTGGGGAAGGAATAGGCGAACGGCACGGCGTAAGCGTGCCGGTGGTGTGCAGCACCGGCACGCTTACGCCGTGCCGTTCGCCCGTGCCGCGGCGATGGGCCGCACCTCAAGGAGTGACCCCGGCCCTCATCTTTAGCAATCCGGTGATATTTTCCCCTGGTACTCGCCTGCCCCTCGGCTAGAATCGTCCACCATCCCCACCCCGCTCTCTCCGTTCATCCCGAAGGAGTTCATCATGCGGAAGTTCCTGGCCGCCCTGGCCGTCGCCGGGGCCGCGGTCGCCGTCGTCGCGGACGATAAGAAGCCCGACCAAGAGAAGAAGCCGGCCGAGACCAAGAAGGCCGACGAGAAGAAGGAAGAGCAGGCCACCCAGCGGAAGCGGGAGAAGAAGGAGCCGACGCTGAAGGTCGGCGACAAGGCCCCGACGCTCACCGCCGACAAGTGGCTGCAGGGCGAGGAAGTCAAGGCGTTCGCGAGCGGGAAGATTTACGTCGTCGAGTTCTGGGCGACGTGGTGCGGGCCGTGCATCGTCATGATGCCGCACATGGCCGAGATGCAGGCCGAGTTCAAGGACAAGGGCGTCACGTTCATCGGGTACACGAAGAAGGACCCGAACAACTCCGAGGAGAAGGTCACCGCGTTCGTCAAGAAGCGGGGCCCGAAGCTCGGGTACACGTTCGCCTACGACGCCGAGCCGGACGTGTACGAGGCGTGGATGACCGCCGCCGGGCAGGGCGGCATCCCGTGCTGCTTCGTCGTGGACCGGACCGGCAACGTCGCGTACATCGGCCACCCGATGTACCTGGACATCGTGCTGCCGAAGGTCGTGGACGGGGCGTGGAAGTACGACGCCGACGCGAAGGCGCTGGACGCCGTCGAGCAGGACGTGAACGGCGTGTTCGCGGCGCTCAACAAGCCGAACGCCGAGGAGGCGCTGAAGACGCTGGCGGCGTTCGAGAAGAAGTACCCGACGCTGAACAAGATCCCGTACTTCGTCGGCCCGCGGCTGACCGCGATGCTGAAGGCGAAGAAGTACGACGACGCGAAGATCGCCGCCCGGAACTACGTCAGCCGCGGGATCAAGGAGGGGGACGACGCGCTGCTGGGCACGGTCGCGTCGGCCGTCCGCGGGCCGGAGGCGAAGGGGCAGAAGGACCTGCTGGACCTGGGCGTCAAGGCGGCCGAGGAGGCGCTGAAGCTGGCCGGCGACGGCGACCTGCGGGCGCTCATGGGCGTCGCGGGGGCGAACTTCGCGGCCGGGAACGCGGCGAAGGGCAAGGAGTACGCGGCGAAGGCCGTCGCCGCCGCCGAGGAGCGGGTGCGGCCGAGCGTGGGCATGAACCTCGCCGGCGCGGCGATCGCCGCCGGCGACAAGGCGAGCGGCGTCGAGCTGGCCGAGAAGGCCATCGAGGCCGCCCCGGCCGCCCAGAAGGGCGGGATGATGACGAGCGTGGCCGGGTACTTCGTCACCGCCGGGGACAAGCCGGCCGGCGAGGAGTGGGCGAAGAAGGCGATCGACGCGGCGACCCCGCAGACGAAGGCCGGCGTCTACTCGGCGCTCGCCCGCATCTACCTCGTCGCGAGCGAGAAGAAGGCCGGCGACGACTACGCGAAGAAGGCCCTCGAAGCGGCCGGCAGCGAGCAGGTGAAGGCCGGGGTCATGGTCAACCTGGCCCAGGCGTACTACGCCGCCGGGGAAAAGGGGACGGCCCGCGACTACGCCCAGAAGGCGATCGAGAACGCGCCGCCGCAAGCGGCCGCGAACTACCGCCAGTTCCTGCAGCGCATCCTCAACGACCCGGAAGGCAAGCCGAGCGACAAGTGAGGCACCGCCGTCCGGGGCGGTGGAAGCCCGCGACTCCCAGGTGGGGTCGCGGGCTTCTTCGCGTTCTCGCGGTACTTCCCACTCACCCGGCGGGGGAAACCAAGCTGGCATTCCCCGCGGCCGTCCGGTAAACTCCGGCCCTGGTCCATCCCTACCGGAGTCGTCCCCATGCCCCTCCCCCGCCCCGCCGCGTTCGCGGCCGCCGCTCCCTGTCTCGCCCTCTGCGGGTGCGTATCCGAGACCCCGACCGGGACCGGTTCGACGTTCAAGTTCGAGTGGTGGATACCCACCCTCATCACCGTCGTCGCCCTCCTCGGCCTCATCGCCGGCGTGCTCATGATCAAGCGGCGGAAGGGCGGCGGGTGGGTGTTCGCGCTGGCGGGCGTGTTCGGCCTGATCTTCGGGACCGGCATGTTCATGGACCGGGCGGTCGTGGACGACGACCACCTCGACCTCCACACCGGGATCATCTTCACACCCACGAAGCACACCGTCCGGTTCGACGACGTGGTCGCGATCGTCGGGACGGCGGAGGAGAAGGCCGGCCGGCGGGGGCGGACGACGACGAGCTACTACCTCAACTTCCAGCTCAAGTCCGGCGGCGTGCAGAAGGTCCCGCTCGGCGACCTGATGAAGAACGGGGCGGCGGCGAAGGTCCTCGCCGTCGCGCAGAAGCGGGGCATCCCGGTCGCCGGCATCTTCCCCGAGTAGAGCGGCCAGCCGACGGGCGGTGTTTCTCGCGTCGATTTCCCGGGAGACGGTTGCTTCCCGCCCGCGGGCCGGGTACGCTCATCCCGGCGAGGGGGGAACCCGTGATCTACTTCACCTGCGACGAGTGCGGGGCGGACCGGCAGGCGAGTTCGCGGTACGCCGGGGAACTGCTTCGGTGTCGGAAATGCGACGCGGAAACCGTCGTCCCGGATTCCAGCACGCGGGCGAAGCCGGAGAAGTCCGAGGTCGCGGAAAACCTCTACGTCCTCGTCATCGTCGCCGTCGCGGTCCTCCTCGGGGTCGCGTGGTTCGTCCTGGACATCGTGCTGAACGTGTTCGCCGGCCCGTGAACCCCGCCCCCCGTTTTCCAGGGGTGTAAACCCCTGGCAACCATCTCCCGCCGCCTTACGGCTGAAAACCCGTCGGTGGCGCATGCCGGCCGCCGTCGGGCGGTGAACTTTCCGCCCGGTCGAACCGTCCTATGGGGTAGACTGCCGGGAGAATCGCCCACCGAGATTCTCGCATGTCCCCACCGCCGCCGGACCCGTCGCTGCTGTTCGTCCCGCCGGCGGACCTCGACCGCACGCAAGAGTTCGTCGAACCCGCCACCCCCGCGCCCGCGGCCGCGAAGAAGGCCCCGCTCACGGCGCTCGGCGATTTCAAGCTCGTCGGCAAGCTCGGCGAGGGCGGCATGGGGACCGTCTACAAGGCGATCCAGCAGAGCCGCAAGCGGCTCGTCGCGGTCAAGGTCCTGTCGAAACACGTCGCCCAACGGCCGGGGTTCGTCGAGCGGTTCCACCGTGAAGTCCGCGCGATGGCGAAGTTGCAACACCCCAACGTCGTCCGCTCGCTCGCGGCCGGCGAGGACCACGGGTACGTCTACCTCGCGATGGAACTGGTGGACGGCGGGAGCATCGGCTCGTGGTTAACCAAGCTGCGGCGGTTTTCCGTCGGCGAGGCGGCGCTCGTCGCGCACCAGTGCGGCCTCGCGCTGCGGTGCGCCCACGAGCAGAACTTCGTCCACCGGGACGTGAAGCCGGACAACCTGCTGCTGACGAGGGACGGCGTGGTGAAGCTGGCCGACCTCGGGCTGGCGAAGGCGACCGACGACACGGAGGTCGGGCTGACGAACACCGGCGTCGGCATCGGCACGCCGCGGTACGCCGCCCCGGAGCAGGTCCGGGACGCCAAGCACGTGGACGCCCGGTGCGACCTCTACTCGCTCGGGTGCGTGTTCTACCACTGCCTGACCGGGAAGCCGCCGTTCGACGCCGCGGACATGATCGGCCTCATCCGGGCGAAGGAGAAGGGCGTCTACCCGACGGCGAGCGTGGCGAACAAGAAGGTCCCGGCGGCGGTGGATAAGATTCTCTCGAAGCTACTCGCGAAGGTCCCGGACCACCGGTACGCGTCGGCCGCCGAGTTCCTGGAGGAACTCGACTGGACCGGCCTCGCCGCCGAGAAGCTGAGCTTCCCCACGTCGGAGGAGACGCCGTGATCCCGCTCTCGACGATCGCCCACGGCCGCAGCGGGGACAAGGGGAACCACGCGAACGTCGCCGTGATCGCGTACACCCCGGCCGGGTTCGCGTGGTTGAAACAACACCTCACGGCCGACGTGGTGCGAGATTACTTCCAACACCTCGGGCCGAGCCGGGTGGAGCGGTTCGAGGCGGCGAACGTGAACGCGGTGAACTTCGTGCTGTACGACGTGCTGGCCGGCGGCGCGAGCCGCAGCCTGCGGACGGACACGCAGGGGAAGACGCTCGCCGTGCGATTGCTGATGCTGGAGATCGACGAACCGGCGGACGTGGCGGGGATGCGGCGGATAAAGTAGTAGGCACACTCCGTGTGCCGTTTGCTGTCGGTCGCAGCGACTCGGTCGAACTCGCCGACCCGCCGAGGAGACGGCACACGGAGTGTGCCTACTACTATGTCGGAGGGATTCCCATGTCTTCCCTCGTCCTCTCCACCGTGCAAGACCGCGTCGCCGTCCTCACGCTCAACCGGCCGGACAAGCGGAACGCCTTGTCGCGGCAGCTCGTCGCCGACCTCGCCGCGTCGTTCGCGGCCGCCGAGGCGAACCCGGCCGTCCGCAGCGTTGTCCTCACCGGCACCGGCCCGGCGTTCTGCGCCGGCATGGACCTCGACGAACTTCGCGGCACGCTCACGGACTCCGCCGAAGTCATCTGGGCCGACGCGCACGAGCTGTCGGCGCTCTACGACCGCATCTACTCGTCGCCGAAGCCGACGGTGGCGGCGGTGAACGGCGCGGCCGTCGCCGGCGGGGCCGGGCTGATGACGGTGTGCGACCTGGCCGTCGCCGTCCCCGGCGCGAAGGTCGGCTACCCGGAGGTGCGGCGGGGCCTCGTCGCGGCGATGGTCATGCCGCACCTCTTGCGGCACGTCGGCGAGCGGACGGCCCGCTGGCTGCTCCTCACCGGCGAGCTGCTCGACAGCATCGACGCGATGAAACTCGGGCTGCTGAACTCGATCGCGAGCGCCGACCAGTTGTTGACCGTCGCGCTCCAGTGGTGTCGGCAGTTGCACGAGGGCGGCCCGGCGGCCCTCGCGACGACGAAGGAGCTGTTGCGGAAGTGCTCGCGGCAGTCGCCCGGCGTGGCGGAGTTGGCGAGGGCGAGCGCCGAGCCGCGGCTGGGAAACGAGTGCCGGGCCGGGCTGGCGGCGTTCTTCGAGAAGCGGCCCGCGCCGTGGGCGTGAAAGACACGACCCCGGCTCTCGCCGGGGTCGGGGTTGCGGTCAGGTCGTCGCGGTCTTGAGCCGGTCCGAGACGGTGCCGAACGTCTGGCTGGTCTGCGTGCCGAGGGCGGTGATCGCGACCAGGCAGACGACGATGATTAGCGCGAGCATGACCGCGTATTCCACGGCGGTCGGCCCGTCCTCCTTCTTCAGGAAGCGGACCAGGGGGCGGAGCAACGTGTTCATCTTCGACCTCGAGGGGTAGGTCGGCGACCGCGGCCCGTGCCGCCCGCCCCGCCCCTCGCCGGTCGCCGAAAAACGGGAACGGGGGCGTGGCGATCCGCCACCCCCCCGTCGGTAACCCGGTTCGGGTCGAACGAGCTTAGCTCGCGCCGTTGCCGGCCGCGATTTGGCCGTCCACGTAGCTGAACGTTTGGCTCGCCGTGCTACCCAGGGCGGTGATGGCGGCGATGCAGACCACGATGATCAGGGCCAGCATCACGGCGTACTCAACAGCCGTCGGGCCGTCTTCCTTCTTCAGGAACTCCACAACCTTGCGCGTGATCTTGTTCATGGGACACTCCGTACGAATGATGTTCTCGGGACGGCCGGGCGGTCGGGTGCATCCGACCTGACGTTTGAACCCGTGCTGCCGTTGACACCAAGTACCTAGCCCACGCACACGACCGATGCAAACCGGAGAACCCGCTTTTTCGGAAAAACGCTTCCCGAGCGTCTGAGAACTACACAGAGTCCCTAGAACACACTCCCGACAAGCCGTGCGTTTTGCCCACGTTTCCTAGGCGGGAAACCCCTCTTCAGGTGCAGTTATGGCAGATGTGACGAATCGCAAGAGTTTGACGACGACCGGCGGCCCGAGCCGCTCGCCGAACCGGGCCATGCTCCGCGGGGTTGGGTTCCAGGACGAAGATTTTGACAAGCCGATGGTCGGCGTAGCCTCCCTTTACAGCGACATTACGCCCTGCAACGCGCACCTCGACCGGTTGGCGCGGAAGGCCGTCGAGGGCATCCGCTCGGCCGGCGGCGTCCCGCAAATCTTCGGCGCGCCGACCGTGTCGGACGGCATCAGCATGGGCCACATGGGGATGCGGTACTCGCTGGTCTCCCGAGAGGTTATCGCCGATTCGATCGAAACCGTTGCCGGGGCGATGAACCACGACGGGCTGCTCGCCGTCGGCGGGTGCGACAAGAACATGCCCGGCTGCGTCATGGCCATGGCCCGGCTGAACGTCCCCAGTGTGTTCGTGTACGGCGGCAGCATCCTCCCCGGCATCGGGCCGGACGGCGAGGACGTGGACATCGTCTCCATCTTCGAGGCCGTCGGGAAGTTCCAGGCCGGGACCATCGACGAGAAGAAGCTGCACAAGATCGAGTGCGAGAGCTGCCCCGGCGCGGGGTCGTGCGGCGGGATGTACACGGCGAACACGATGTCGTCCGCCATCGAGGCGATGGGGATGTCGCTGCCGTCGGACGCAAGCTACCCGGCCATCTCCGCCGCGAAGGAGCGCGAAACCTACCTCGCCGGGAAGGCGCTCGTCGGCTGCGTGCGGGACAACATCCGGCCGCGGGACATCATCACCCGCAAGAGCCTGGAGAACGCATACACGCTCGTCCTCGCCCTCGGCGGCAGCACGAACGCGGTGCTGCACCTCATGGCCATCGCGCGGGAAGCCCAGGTGCAGTGGACGCTGGAAGACTTCGACCGCCTCGGCATGAAGGTCCCGCACCTGGCGGACCTGAAGCCGAGCGGCAAGTACGTGATGTACGACCTGTTCCGCGAGGGCGGCACGCCGGCCGTACTGAAGGCCCTCCTGGACGCCGGGATGCTGCACGGCGACTGCATCACCGTCACGGGCAAGACGCTGGCCGAGAACCTGGCGGACGTGCAGAGCGTGTACGCCAACCCGCGGCGGAAGGTGATGATGCCGCTCGACCAGCCGAAGTACGACAAGGGGCACATCGTCATCCTGAAGGGCAACCTCTCGCCGGAGGGGTGCGTGGCGAAGCTGTCCGGCTTGAAGGTCCGGCACATCACCGGCCCGGCGAAGGTGTTCGACGGCGAGGAGGCGTGCTTCCAGGCGATCCAGGCGCGGAAGATCGTGGCCGGCGACGTGGTGGTGATCCGCGGTGAGGGTCCGGTCGGCGGCCCCGGCATGCGGGAGATGCTGAGCATCACCGGCGCGCTGATGGGCCAGGGGTTGGGGGCGTCGGTCGGCCTCATCACGGACGGCCGGTTCAGCGGCGGCACGCACGGCCTGGTGGTCGGCCACGTCGCCCCGGAGGCGTGGGTCGGCGGCGCGATCGGCCTGCTCAAGGACGGCGACAGCATCACCATCGACGGCGACAAGAAGCTGCTCCAGGTGAACGTGAGCGACGACGAGTTGGCGAAGCGAAAGGCGGTGTGGCAGAAGCCGGCCGTCCGCGTCGAGCGCGGCGTGTTGGCGAAGTACGCGAAACTCGTGCATTCGGCTAGCGAAGGGGCCGTGACGGGGTGAGCGTGGGGGTATTGCATTTGTGGAACCCGGAGCGGAAGCGATGGGGTGTTGCGCAACACCCCATCGCTTCCGCTCCGGGTTCCACAAGAATGTGTTGCGACTCTGGGAGCCTTCCGATGGTGCGATTCTTGTGGCTCGCGCTGTTCGTCTTCACCCTTCCGGTACGCGCCGACGAGCCACTGGCGGGCGCGGTCATCGTCGTGGACGCCGGGCACGGCGGGCAGGCGTACTCCAAGAGCTACACCGGCGGAACCCGCGGCGTCGAGTCGAAGCAGACCGAGAGCGAACTCAATCTCAAGGTCGCGTTCGCGCTGGAGAAAATCCTCAAGGAGAAGGGCGCGGAGGTCCACATGACCCGCGTGGCGGACCACCGGCTCAGCCCGGAGGGGTCGAGCAACAGCGACGAGCTGCACGCCCGCATCGACTTCTTCGAGCACCACAACTGCCACTTCTTCCTGTCCGTCCACCACAACGCCGGGGCCGGAACCGCCAGCGGGCACACCGCCCTGTACAAGCACAACGCGGAGAACGACACGCTGTACGAGGCCGTCGCCCGCGAGGTGAACGACGCCCTCGAGCGGGCCGTGCCGGGGCCGAAGCTCAAGCTCATCAAGGGCAGCTACCACATCCTCCGCGAGACGCCGATCCCCGGCACGATTTCCGAATCCGGGTTCATGACGAACAAGGAGTTCGACAAGCTCTCGTCCGGCCCGGACTACCCGAAGGTCGAGGCCGCGGCCATCGCGAAGGGGGCAATTGCGTACTGGGCGGCGCACAAACCGGCGCTCGTCGCGCTGCGGGAGAAGCTGGCGAAGGAGCGGACGGCGAAGCCCCGCGACCCGAAAGAGATCACCGCCATCGCGCTCAACAAGTCGTACCAGGAGCGGATGAAGAAGCGGCTGGCCGCGATCGCGCCGGACGGGAAGTACGACGCGGCGAAGGTCGGCGACTACCTCGCCGCGTTCGAGAAGGACGCCGCGACGGGCCTGAAGGCCGAGTTCGATGGCAAGCTCATCCGCTTGACCGGCGCGGTGACGGACCGCAAGCCGCACGACGAGTTCGTCAACGTCCTCGTCGCGATGAAGCTGTACGCGATCAAGAACGAGGTCCGCCTGCCGCCGGCTAAGAAGTGACCCGGCCGTCGCCTTCAATTGTCCCCGGCGATTGATACTCTTCCTGAACGAAGGTCATCGTTCAGGAGCGGAAGTCGTCATGCGGATTCTGGTCACCGGCGGGGCGGGGTACATCGGGTCGCACACGGTCAAGCTGCTGCTCGCCCGCGGGCACGCCGTCACCGTGTTCGACAACCTGTCGTTCGGCCACCGCGGGGCCGTCCCGCCGGAAGTCCTCACCGTCGGCGACCTCAAGGATGTCGATCATCTCGACCAGGTGATGGTCGTCAACCAGATCGAAGCCGTCATCCACTTCGCGGCGTCCGCTTACGTCGGCGAGTCGGTCACGAACCCGGCGAAGTACTACCAGAACAACCTGCTCAACAGCCTGAACCTGCTCGAGCGCGTCCGGCGGCTCGGCATCCCGCGGTTCGTCTTCTCCAGCACGTGCGCCACCTACGGCGTGCCCGACGCCGTGCCCATAACGGAGGGCGAGAAGCAATCGCCGATCAACCCCTACGGCAACACGAAGCTCTGCTTCGAGAAGATGCTGGCCGACTACGCGGCCGCGTACCCGCTCGGGTTCACGGCCCTGCGGTACTTCAACGCGTCCGGGGCGGCGGCGGACGGCAGCATCGGCGAGGACCACACGCCGGAGACGCACCTCATCCCGCTCGTGCTGCAGGTCGCGCTCGGCCAGCGGCCGCACATCGAGATATTCGGCACCGACTACCCGACGCCGGACGGGACGTGCATCCGCGATTACATCCACGTCGAGGACCTGGCCGAAGCGCACCTGCTCGCGCTGGAGGCGATCAAGCCGAACGAGGGACGCTTCTACAACGTCGGCATCGGGACCGGGTACAGCGTGCGGGAGGTGATCCGCACGGCCGAGGAAGTTACCGGCAAGAAGATCGCGGTGAAGGAAGGCCCCCGCCGCCCCGGCGACCCGCCGGCGCTCGTGGCGGGCGGCGACAAGATTCGCCGCGACCTGGGGTGGTCGCCGAAGTACACGCAGCTGCGGCCGATCATCGAGTCGGCCTGGAACTGGCACAAGGCCCACCCGAAGGGCTACGGGAACTGATTCCATTTTGCATTTTTCATTTCGCATTTTTGCATTGGTTCGGTCATGTTCGGACCAATGCAAAAATGCGAAATGAAATATTCCCAATCCACGTCCCTCACGAGTCCCCCATGCCCATCGACGTATCCGCAACGGCGGCGAAGGTCGTCGCGAACATGGAGAAGGTGATCATCGGCAAGCGGCCGCAACTGGCCCTCGCCCTGGCCGCGTACCTGTGCGAAGGGCACATCCTCCTCGAGGACGTGCCTGGCGTCGCGAAGACGATGTTTGCCCGCGCCCTGGCCCGTAGCGTCAGCGCCAGCTTCAAGCGGCTGCAATGCACGCCCGACCTGCTGCCGACGGACGTGACCGGCGTGAGCGTCTTCAACCAGAAGACGCAGGAGTTCGAGTTCCGCGCCGGCCCCGTCTTCGCGCAGACGCTCCTCGCCGACGAAATCAACCGCGCCACGCCGCGGACGCAGGCCGCACTCCTGGAGGCGATGGCCGAGCGGCGGGTCAGCGTGGACGGGCAGACCTACGTGCTGAAGCCGCCGTTCCTGGTCGTGGCGACGCAGAACCCGGTCGATCAGGAGGGGACGTTCCCGCTGCCGGAGGCGCAGCTCGACCGCTTCCTCGTCCGCCTGTCGCTGGGCTACCCGAGCTTCGAGGAGGAGGCGAAGATGCTGACCCTGCTCCAGCGGAAACACCCGATCGACGACCTGCAGCCGGTGGTGACGGCCGAGCAATGGGTCGCCTGCCAAGAGGTCGTTCGCGAAGTCCACGTAGACGCGAAGCTGACGAAGTACATCCTGGAGATCGTCCACGGCAGCCGGGAGAGCGAGGACGTGCTGCTGGGCGGCAGCCCGCGGGCGTCGATCGCGCTGTTCCGGTGCGCGCAGGCGTTGGCGGCGATCCAGGGCCGCGACTTCGCGATCCCGGACGACGTGAAGCGGATGGCGCAGCCGGTGCTGGGCCATCGGCTGATCCTGCGGCCGGAGAGCCGCTTGCGGAAGAAGACGCCGGCCGCGGTGGTGACGGAGATCGTGGCCGACGCCCGCGTCCCGACGTTCGACCGCGACCGCGACGTGCCGGCGGGCCGGAATTACTTCGGGTGAATGCAACTCGTGGCGAGCCGAGCGGCGTAAGCCGCCGGGTGAGGGAGCATTATCCGACGCCTGACGGCGTTCGGCTCGCCGGGTATCATAACTGTTGTTCCCGATCCGGGTGAGTCATGACAAAATTCCCCTTTCCGACGTTCGCGGAATTCCTGGACTACCTGCGGTCGCTCGGGTTTACGACGAACGAGCGGTACGATTACGGCGTCATCTGTCGGCACGCAGAGTCGGGTTGTTGGTTGTCGTACCAGGACCGGAAGCCGACCGATCCGATCTTGAACATGGAGATGCTCTCGGCCCACCACCACCTGACGTGGCAGGGCATCATCGACGACATACCCTTCGACGAGTTCCTGGCGACGTTCCGGACGGCGAAGGCGGGGTGACGAGGAACATCATGGGCAGTTTCCCAATTGTCGGGGCGAGTGACGCGGCGATCTGTTCCGGATGAACATACGTTGTCAGGTAAATCATGCTCATATTTTTGCAACAGTTGTTGGGTTTCGTGCCAGTCGCGGGTGCGGGTCTGTTTATCTCCACGGTCGGGATTTTTCTCATCAAGATGGCAGTGGACGATGCGCCTCGGAACGAACCTACGGCCGGCGAACTTGCACCAGGAATCGGGGCTCTGGCTGTCGGTCTTTTTCTACTTGTTCTGGTAGCAATCAGCGTGCGACGGAGTTGGAAGCAGTTCCGCGCGACTAAACCGGGTGCAGCGGAGGCTACGGGCCCTCATGACGTTGCTCCGTGACTATCTAGCAGACCGGCAGGGCGTCACTCTTACTTCCGTACACTGCACCTCATGCGCTGGTTCCTCGGCATCTCCGCCCTGCTCGGCCTCGCGCTCGCGCTGCAGGCGGGACTCGTCGCGTTCGCCGGGTACGTCCTCCTCGGCGTCTTCCTCCTCAGCCGCTACCTCGCGCGGGCGTGGATCACCCACGTCGAGGCCGACCGCACCATCGACGCCAAGCCCCGCGAGATCGGCGACGCGGCCGAGGTCGAGGTCGTCGTCCGCAACACCGGCCCCGTCCTCATCGCGTGGATGCTCGCTGAGGACATGATCCCGGAGGCCGCCATCCTCCAACGGCGGGTCACCGTCAAGGGCGGGCGGCTCCGCGTGCTGTTCATCCGCGAGGACGCCGCCGTCTCGTACAAGCTCACGTTCAACATGCGCGGGTACTACCAGGTCGGCCCGCTGTTCGTCGAGACCGGCGACGTGTTCGGCCTGCACCGCCGCCACCGGGTGCTGACCGACCCGGCGTTCGTCCTCGTCTACCCGAAGGTGCTGCCGATCACGAAGTTCGACTTCTCGTCCACCCGGCCGATCGGCGAGATCCGGCTGGCGAACATGCTGTTCGAGGACCCGACCCGCACGGCCGGGGTGCGGCCGTACCAGATCGGCGACCCGCTCCAGCGGGTCCACTGGCGGGCGACGGCCCGGACCGGGCAGCTGCACAGCCGCGTCTACGAGCCGACCTCGCTGGCCGGGGCGACGATCCTCATCGACTTCCACCAGGACGGGTACTTCAAGCGCGGCGAACCGGTCCGCAGCGAGCTGGCGATCACCACGGCCGTGAGCATCGCGAACGCGGTGACGCTGCTCAACCAGCAGATCGGCGTGGCGAGCAACGGCCGCGACGCGACGGACCGCATCCGCGAGGAGGCGCTGACGGAACACGCCGCCCCGCCGCCGGACGACGAGGGGTTCGCCAACCGGTACGAGGCCCGCGCCCAGTTCGAGCAGAAGGAGCGGAACGACCGCCTGCGGCCGGTCATCGTCGAGACGCGACGGGGGTACGACCAGTTCCAGAAGATCCGCGAGACGCTGGCCCGGCTGGAGCTGACGGACGGGACGCCGTTCGCCGGGTTCGCGATCGAGATGGCCCAGCGGATCCCGCGGGACGCGACGGTGATCGCGATCCTGCCCCGCGTGCCGGTGGAAACGTCGGTGGCGCTCGGCCAGTTGCGGCGGCAGGGGTTCGCGGTGTCGGCGGTGCTGATCGGCCTCGCGGACGACGGGTCGGACACGCGGGCGGTGGCGGCCGGCCGGCTGATCGCCGAAGGCATCCGCGACGTGCGGTACGTGAACGCGGAGCAGGACGTGATGGCCCTCGGCGACCGCAACGCCGTGCCGACGCCGGCGGAGTACGGCGTGAGCGTGGAGCTGGCGTAGGCCCCGACTTCCGAAGCCCGGCTTCGACTTCGGAAGTCGAAGGGGCGGAGGGGCGAGTGCCGTGGCCGTGAATGCTTCCGCGCGGGATCGACTTCCGAAGTCGAAGCCGGACTTCGGAAGTCAGTTTGAGGAGTGACCGGGTGAACGGGAAGCTGCTGGCCTACGCCCAACTGATGCGGCTGCCGAACGTGTTCACCGCGTTCGCGGACATCCTCCTGGCCGCTTGCGCCGCCGGTTACGCGGCGGAACACCCGCTCACGCTCGCCGCGCTGCTCGTCTCGTCCGGCTGCCTGTACCTCGGCGGCATGGTGCTGAACGACTACTTCGACCGGCACGACGACGCCAAGACGCGGCCGTTCCGCCCGATCCCGTCCGGCCGCATCCCGGCCCGCACCGCCCTCAGCCTCGGGCTGGTCCTGCTCGTTGTCGGCGTCCTGTTCGCGCACAGCGCGTTCCAGCCGTACAAGAGCGAGCAGTGGAAGGTCCACGCCTACCCGCCCGGCCTCGTGGCGCTCGTGCTGGCCGGGATGATCCTGGCTTACGATTCGATCCTGAAGCACACGCCGCTCGGCCCGGTGGCGATGGGGGCGTGCCGGTTCCTGAACGTGCAGCTCGGCCTGAGCGTCGGCGACGTGGACGTGTCGCCGCTGTCGGTCCACCTCGCCACGGTGACCGGCGTGTACATCGTCGGCGTGACGTGGTTCGCCCGCACGGAAGAGGGCGAGTCGAACCGCCGGCAGCTCGTCCTCGCGGCCGTGGTGATGCTCGCGGCGCTGGGGCTGGCCGTCACCGTGCCGGCGCACCGGCCGCCGGGCACGACGCCGATCTACTTCCCGTACCTGGTGGCGGCGTTCGGGTTCTTCGTCGCGGCGAAGGTGGTCCCGGCGATTCAGCGGCCGGGGCCGAAGGAAGTGCAGGCGGCCGTGAAACGGTCGATCCTGGGGCTGGTCGTGCTGGACGCGGTGCTGGCGACGGCGTTCGTCGGCGGGTGGGGGCTGCTGATCCTGCTGCTGTTCCTGCCGGCGCGGTGGCTGGGGAAGCGGGTGTACTCGACGTGATTCAGTCCAACGGCTCGTTCAAACCGGCGATCCGGCGGATGATGACGACGGGCTGTTCCTCGTGTAACCCGTACTCGACGTGGAGCGGGGCGACGGTGACCTGTCGAATCTGAAGTCGAGCGGCTCGCAAGTGGTACATCGGTTCCCCGGCGTCCGCGGGTCGCGACCCAAGTATTTTCTCGACCCGCTTCAACGCCGCGACCAGCGCGTCCCCCTCGGCGGTCGTGCGGGCCGTATTGAGCAACGCCATGAACTGTTGGCGGGCGTCTGCGAGCAAAGCCACACGGTAGGCCGGCTTGGGCGTCCCGTTACCGGTTGCCATCACGCCCCCTCGGCTTCGGACGCCCGCCGGTTGCGAACGATCTCTTCCGCCTCGGCAATCACTTGCTCGATGGGATACTTTTCGCCGTCGTTCTCGATGTAGCCGATCAGGTCTTCCACGGTGAACGCCTTCTTGAACTTCGCATAAATCTTTTGGAGTTCTTCCGGCGTGTAGTCGCGGGGTTCGTTCTCGTTAGTCATGGCTGACCCTCCTGGCATCATCATACCCCGGTCACGCCGCCGTCCGCAACTCGTCGGCTTCGCCGAGGTTCCGCCGGTCGCGCACCACGTAGGGCGGCTTCCCCTGGCTCTCGAAGTACGTGCGGGCCGTCACCTCGCCGAGCAGCCCGAGGCTCAGGAACTGCACGCCCATCAACTCCGCCATCACGCCGATCAGGAACAGCGGGTTCGCCGTCATGCCGGGGCCGGTCGTGTACTTCATCACCACCGACGCGGCCAAACTCACGAGACCCAGCAGCAGGAAGACGAACCCGATGCCGCCGAACAGGTGCATCGGCCGGGTCTGGTAGCTCGCCAGGAACTTCACCGTCATCAGGTCGAGCAGCACGCGGACGGTGCGGGTCAGGTTGTATTTCGACTTCCCGGCCGTCCGTGGGTGGTGGCGGACCGGCACTTGGGCGACCTTCGCCCCCTGCTGGATCAACAGCGCGGTGATGAACCGGTGCATCTCGCCGTAGAGGTGCAGGCCGTCCACGAACTCGCGGCGGACGACGCGGAGGGCGCAGCCGAAGTCCTTGAACGGCACGCCGAGGACCTTGCGGATCAGCCAGTTCGCGCACCAGCTCGGCAGCTTGCGGAGCAGGAACTTGTCCCGCCGCCGCTCGCGGAGGCCGAGGACGGCGTCGTACCCTTCCTCCAGCTTCGCGAGCATCATCGGGATGTCGGCCGGGTCGTTCTGCACGTCGCCGTCCATCGTCACGATCACGTCGCCGGCCGCGGCGTCGAACCCGGCCTGCGTCGCCGCGGCCTGGCCGAAGTTCTTGCGGAGGCGGACGATCTTGATCCGCGGATCGACGGCCGCGAGCTCGGCGAGGGCGGGGAACGTGCCGTCGGTGCTGCCGTCGTCCACGAAGACGACTTCCCACCGCGGGACGCCGCGGAGGGCGTCGCGGAGCTTGTCCGTCAGCGGGCGGACGTTGTCGCGCTCGTCCTTGAGCGGGATGACGACGGAGAGCAGGTGCATGAGGGAATCCGTTCTCGCGTGCGGCCCGACTTCCGAAGTCCGGCTTCGACTTCGGAAGTCGAACGGGGCCGAGACTATGGCGGGTCGCGCGATCGCCCCCGGGCGGCCTCGACTTCCGAAGTCGAAGCCGGACTTCGGAAGTCAGGTCTTCACTTCACTTCCATGTTCACCAAGAGCGGGTCCGCGCCGAACTGGTAGAACCCGGTCTGGCGGATCGGCACGCCGGCCTCGGTCGCGTTCATCAGGTCGGCCCGCAGCAGGTACTTGCCCGGCGGCAGCGGCGGCACGGCGAGCGTCAACTCGACCGCCTCGCCCGGCGGCACGGTCCGGCGGAACAACCCGGCCTGCCCGGAGTAGACCGTATCGCCATCCGCCTCCTGCACGGTGAACTGGACGTGGACGCCGGCGTAGTTGCCCGGCCGCATCTCCCACGGCTCGGCGGCCGTGTTCGTCGCGGTTACTTTGATCGCCGCCCACTTGCCAACCGTCACCGGGAACGGGCCGTTGCCGTGCGCCGCGACGAGCGTGCCGCTCGCCGGGCCGGGCGAGTAGTGGTTCGCCGCCCAGTCGCGGAACAGCGCCGGCGCGTGGTCGCGGCCGGCGAGCCACGCCTCGTAGCGGTCGAAGAACTCGTCCATCGCGGCCGTGCGGCCGAACCGGAAGTGCCCGTAGCGGGGCCACAACTGCCGGCGGGCGCGGTCGAGCGATGCGTCCGTGTGGAGCAGCATCACGATGGCGGCCGTCATGCCGGTGCGGTCCGCGCCGCGCTTGCAGTGGAACGCGATCGGGTACTCGGTCCGGTCCAGGACTTCGATCAGTCGCTTCAACTCGGTCGGCGGCGGGAGGCGGTTCGCGCTAAAGGTGATGTCTTCCTGGCTGACGCCGAGGGCGAACGTGGCCCGGATTTCCTCGCGGTACCACGGTGCGTGGTCGCCGGGGCAGAACCCGCGGAGGTTGATGACCGTTTTAATTCCCTTGTCCGCGATGTACGCCTTCAGCCCGTCGCCGCTGAGCTGGGCCGTGCGGTAGACCTTGCCGGGGATGATCTCGTGCGTGTTCGTCCACGCCAGGACGCGGAGGGCTTCGAGCAGCAGCAGGAAGAGGATGCCGGCGACGGCGAGACGGCCGACCGTCCGCCACGACGGGCGGCGGAGGACCGGCTTCAAAAGCCGACAGCGGATGAGGTCGCGGAGCATGGGCCGGAGTGTGCCAAAATCCGGCGGACGTGGGAAGGGCATCTGGATAGTAGTAGGCACACTCCGTGTGCCGTTTCCTTACTGCCGCGGGGCGTTCGCCCGAGCCGCCGCGGCCGACAGGAGACGGCACACGGAGTGTGCCTACTACTCTGGCCTTACGGCTGGACGACCGTGTCCGGCTCCCCCGGCGTCTTCCCCTCCAGTTCCTTCAGCCGGTCCTCCATCGCCACCTGCTCGGTCACCTCGCGGGCCACGGCGAAGATCACGTCGTCCTTCGGGATCGCCTTCGCCGTCCACTCGAACCACCGGTACGCCCCGCGGCTGTCGCGGTAGCGGTTGCGGAACCGCACGAGCGGCAGCCCCTGATGGAGCTGCGCCGTCACGCCCATCGTCCGCTGCTGGTCGTCCGGGTGGACGTAGGACAGGAACGGCTTGGCCAGCAGCTCGGCCGTCGTGTACCCGAGGACGCGGGAGAAGTTCTCGTTGATCCGGCGGAAGAACCCGTCGAACCCGGCGATGCAGAACAGGTCGAGGCTGAGGTCGAAGAACCGCACCAGGTCCCACTCGGCCTGCCGCAGTACCGTGTCGAAGTAGTTCGTCAGCCGCTCGACCACGACCCCGGCGTCCCGCGGCCGCAGGTCCGGGTCGCGGGCCAGGCACGCCTTCGCCAGCGCGATCAGGTCGCGGTCCGCGTGGCACACGTCCAGCCGGGCGTAGGCTTCCGTCAGGTCGGCCTTGATCGCCTGCTTGAGCAGGCCCTTCTTCTTCTTGTCGATGTACGGCGGGCGGCCGGTCAGGATTTCGCACAGGATCGCGCCGAGGCCGAACACGTCGCACCGCTCGTCGAGCTTGTCCACGTCGCCGGCCGCCTGCTCCGGCGGCATGTACGCCGGCGTCCCCATCACGCTGCCGATCTTCGTGACGAGGTCGAGGTCGTCCTCCGTCGGCTCGCTCGGGGCCGCGTCCCGCGGCCGCGCGCACGGCGGGCGGTTCGCCTCGTCCAGCGACTTCGCCAGCCCCCAGTCCATGACCTTGACCTGGCCGAACAGCCCGACCATGACGTTCGACGGCGTCAGGTCGCGGTGGATGACCCGCTGGGCGTGGGCGTAGGCGATCGTCAGGCAGACCTGCTCGAATACCTTGAGCAACCGCGCCCGGCTGTCCTGAGCGTTCGGCCGCTCGTCGAGCATCGACCGCAGGGTGAGGCCCCAGATGCGCTGCATGACGAAGAACGGCCGGCCGTCCGGCAGCACGCCGGCCTCGTACAGCGGCACGACGCCGGGGTGCTCGAGCTGGCTGGTGATGCGAATCTCTTCCCGGAACCGGGTGACCACGTCCGGCCGGCCGAGGTACTTGCGGTGGAGGACTTTCGCGACGACTTCGCGGTTCAGGTGAACGTCGCAGCAGGAGTGGACCTCGCCCATGCCGCCGCGGGCGACCTCGTCGCCGATCTCGAACCGGGACGGGGTCGCGTCGAGCTTGGCGAGCAGCTCGTCGATGCCGTGGATGTCGCCGTTGTCGTCCGCGGGCGTGCCCGGCACGCCCAGGTCGAGCGTCTTGTTGGGATCGTTGTCCGGCTCGGGCGGGTCGGGGAGCGACATCACTGTCTCGCTCCTGGCGGTACGGGCGGGGCGAGTCGGGCGCGGGGCTGGCGACACACCCACGCTCAAACATCCGTCAATCGTACCGGCGATCCCCGGCGAAACCAACGGGAAAATGCGACGACCCGACTTCCGAAGTCCGGCTTCGACTTCGGAAGTCGATGCGGACGAGGGGCGTCTGTAGACACGACGAAGGCCGCCCCACTGTTTCGACTTCCGAAGTCGAAGCCGGACTTCGGAAGTCGGGCGGCTCACCCCTGGAAGTCCTTCGCGAACGCCTTCGCGCTTAGCGGCTCGCCGGTCGCGTGCGGCAGCAGCTCCCGCCACGACAGCGTCCGGCCCGGCTCGAACACCTTCTTCTTCATGAACTCCCCGACCCGCTTGTCGCCGATGTACAGCACCGTCTTCGGGTCCGCGTTGTAGACCTCCTTGCACAGCGCGTGGTGGACCTGCGAGGCGAACAACTGCCCCATCATGTAGTTGTGGTAGTAGACCGGCGCGGAGCAGACGTGAATCTTGCTCCCGTAGTCCGGCGCGTTGCGGCCCTCCGGCCGTGTGAGGCCCTGGTACTTCTCGACCAGGTCCCACCACAACTTGTTCAGGTCCTGCGACGGGTTCTCGTACATCCCCTTCTCGAACCGCAGCATCACCTGGCACCACCGGCTGAAGATCAACAGCTCGTTGCGGAGGACCTTCGCCGCGGCCGCGTCGAACGCGGCCCCGTTCTCCACTTTCACGCCCATCTTCTCCAGCCACGGCCGCGACTTGCTGAACTTCTGGAACTGCATCGCCACCCCCTCCGTCGTGAGGATGTGCGCCTCGCCGCGGAGCACGTAGGGGACGCTCTGCGGGATGTTCTTGCTGCTGTAGACGGCGTGCCCCAGCTCGTGCAGCATCGTGCCCATCCAGTATTCCGTGGGAACGATGTTCGCCAGCACCCGCACGTCCCCTTCGCGGTCGATGTCCGTGCAGAACGCATGCGGCGACTTCCCCTTCTTCTCGAACAGGTCGCTGCGGGCGATCACGTCGTCGATCGGCAGCCCGACGCCCTTGTAGAAATCCTGGCACAGCTTCAGGATGTCCGCGTCCCGGTACGGCTGGTCCAGGTCCGCGTCGAACACGGCCGGCGACTCCTGGAAGAACGGGTCGTGGTAGTGCCACGGCCGCAGGTCCGCCACCTTCACCCCACAGTTCTTCGCCAGCCGCTCGTCGAACTCCGCCTTCGCCTTCAAGAACGGCTCGCGGGTCAGCGCGTCGAGTTCGTCGAACAGCGCGATCAGCTCCGCGCCGTCCTGCTCGTTGAGGAACAGCGTCATCGCGTGGAAGTTCTTGAACCCGAGCTTCGTCGCCGCCTCGTTGCGGAGCGCGACCAGCTCCTTCAACTCCGCCTCGACGTTCGCGCCGACGACCTTGCTCGCCTCCCACGCCTTCCGCCGCTCGTCGGAGTTCGTAGACTCCTTCAGCACCCGTCGGACCTGGCTGTCCGCCATCTCCTGCCCGTCCACCTTCGCGCGGAAGACGTTGAACCCCTTCTCGACGGCGTTCGCCTTCGCCGTGATCTTCTGAAGCAGCTCCGGCGGGACCTGCTTCTCGAGGTAGTTCAGGTACAGGAGGTCGATCTGCCGCTTCAGCAGCGGGTCGGCGACCTTCGCCTCCTTGATCGCCTTCAGCTCGGCGAACGCCTTCGGGTCGGCGAGGGCGGCGTCGATCTTGTTCTGCGCCTCCTCCTTCTTCTTGAAGTCCTCGTCCTGGCCGGTCGTGTTGGCGTTCCACCACGCGACGCCCGCCGCGATGTCCAGCGGCCGCATCTTCGTCACGTGTGCCTCGATGAACGCCTTCGCCGCGGTGTCCCCGTCGGCCGCGTTGAGGTTCGTCAGTCCTGCCACGGCCGCACCCCCCGCCAGTAGAAACGAACGTCGGTCCGGTTGCATGGTCGATCCTCGGTTGGAAACCCGGAGAGCAGGTTATTGTCCGCGCCCGCCGGCGGGGAGCAACTGGAAAGAAGCGGGTGGCCCGATAAAAGCGTCGAGCCGTAGGGCACGTGCGTGCCCTACGGCCCTCGTCGTTCCGGCAGACGCCTCATTCTGCCTTGAGTTTTTGGACGTACTCCTTGTAGGCTTTCTCGTCGCCAACGAGTTTCGACTTCAACTCCTTCGCCTTCGCCTGCCGCTTTTCGATCTCCGTTTCCTGCTCGTCGAATTTCTTCAAGTACCGCTTGTAGGCGTCGGAGTCCTTCGGCACGCGGTCGAGGTTCGCCCGGATCCGCGCCTGGTCGTCGGCGATGGCCTTCAGGCCGGCTTCTTCGTCCGCGATTCCCTTTCGCGTTGTCTCGGCCGCGGCCCGCAGGTCGAGGATCTTGGCGACCGCGTCTTTGACGGCCGGGGTGGCGGCGGGCGTCGCCGCGTAGTGCCGGAGGGCGGCGTCCGTCGTCCGCTCGATTTCCAACTCGGCCGGCGTAGTGGAGTCCTCGGTGACTGTCAGCGTCATCGTCGTGCCGGCCTTCGCCGTCGTCTCGAACCGGGACGCCTCGCGGGTCGTCTCCGTCGGCTTCGTGTCGCCGGTGACCGCCCACCCCGGCCGGAGCGGCCGCTCGACGATCACCGTGCGGTCCTGCGGGCCGCGGTTGCGGATGACGTACCGCGTCGTCTGCCGCGTCACCTCGCGTGTGATTAGTCGGCCGTTGCGGAGCGCAACGGCCTCGACCGTCCGCGTCGGCTCGTCGGCCCGCGGGACGACCTCCGTGTGCAGGTCGATGGCGTAACTGACCAGCCGTGTCTCGTTCGGCGCGAGGTCCGGCAGCCGGGCGTCGCCGGCGAACGTCTCGCCGTCGTACACCGTGACCGGCCCCTGGGCGAGGTTCAGCTTCGACTTGTTCGTCAGCCGCACGCCGAGCAGCGGATGCTTCGCGAGGACGTCCGCGTTGTAGATGCTGACCCGCTTGGTCTCGACCGGGTCGTTGACGATCGGCAAGAGCGCGGACTTGAGCCGGGGGAGAGTGACCGGGTCTTCGATCTTGTACTCGAAGGTGTCGCCGAGGGCGACGGCCGCGGCCGCGGTGAGGACGGTGGAATGGCTTCCCTCCGCGCGGGCACCGGCACCTTTGGCGAAGACGGCCTTGACGTTATCTGCCTTATCCTGCTCCGCTAAGCGATCCCGCAACTGTTCGTAGGACAGCCGCGGCCCGAGCAACTCGCGGGCGGACGGCCGGCCGAGGTTGCCGCCCTGGATGCCGAACTGCCCTTGCATCCCGAGTTGGCCCCACTGCCCGCCGAACCCGGCGAGGCCGCCACCGGCCCCGAGGTTGTTCGCGGCCCCGCCGCCGAGCAACCCGCCGCCGATCCCGCCGCCCGCGACACCACCGGTCATCACGTTGCCCTGATAGACCGGCGGCCGGAGCGAGGCGTACAGTTCTGGTTCGACCGTCGGCCGGGGGACGAACAACGGCTGATACAGGTCCATCTGGAAGGCCATCGGTCGGCCGGCGACGAGGCCGACCCTCACCCCGGTCCAGTCTTCTTCCGTCGTGTTCTCGACAGCCGCCCACCCTTGCAGGTTGGCCGTCGGCTTCTCGCCGAGGCTGAGCCGGTAGCTCGGCTTCCACATCGGGGCTTCCGTCACGTACCCGATCCGGACCCGCCGCCGCCCGTTGCCGTCGAAGTTCACGGCGATCGCCTTCTTGGCCGCGCCGCGGGCCGCCGCCAGGACCTCGAGCGCCTTGCGGAACTCGGCCTCCAACTCCGGCTTGAGGAGCTTGATCTTCTTCGCGGCCGCCAGCGGCACGGCCTGCAGGCCGTCGGCCGTGAGCAGGTTGAGCGACTCCCCTTGCGGGCCGGGCGTGGTCGTCGTTTCCGTTTCGCCGTCGGCGTTCGTCTTCGTGGTCACCGACCCGATGGGCCGGTCCACGCCGACCACGAGGCCGGTCACGCTCGTCCCCTGCTTGTCCGTGATCTCGACCTTCTCGCCGCGGACCTGGGAGAGCAGGTCGCCGACGGTAGGGTTGGCGGTCACGTCGATGGTGAACGCCTTCAGCGTGACCTCGACCGGGTGCTTGCCGTCGTAGGTGACGGCCTTCACCTTGCCGCCGTCCTTGTCCTCCAGCACGAGGCTCTTGAGCAAGTCGTTCACGTCCGGTTCCGGGAACCGCAGTTCGACGCGTGCGTTGCCGTCAACGATCCCTTCGCGCTGGAAGTATCCGACGCCGGCGTTGAAAAGGACAACCCGCTTCAGCGGCAAGTCGGTCGGCTTGGCGAGGGCCGGGCCGTCCTGCCCCGAGACGAGCGGGATGAGCGACAGCGCGAACAGGAGGCCGCAGGCCGTCACCAGGTGGCGGGGGTGCATGAACCGGCTCCGGGAGAGGCGGGGAGACAGTGGCAGAACGGTCGGGCCGGCGGTTCGTTGGCGGGGTTTGCGGATGGGTATGAAGATGTGAATCAACGCTTCCGCACGGAGTACCCGATCTTGCGGACGAACACCGTCCGGCTGGGTTCGTGTATCCCGTACACGACGTACACCGGCCCCGCGAACCCGATCCGCACGTACAGCTTCGCGGCGTCGAAGTAGTTTCGCGATTCTCCGAACGCGGCCGGGTTACGGGCCAACTCCTCCAAAATCCACCGGGAGGCGCGAACGGCCACCGCGAATTCTCCGTGAGCGCGTGCGACCTCGACGGCCGCGCGGAGTTGCTGGCCGACCTCCAAGGAGTTCGCCACGTCGTACCGTTCGTCACTCACGGCCGTCGAGTTCCTTCTCGTATTCCGCGATGATGTCCGTCAGTCGTTCACCTTGCGGGGCGGACATCAACTCGCGGGCTTCCTCCAGGGTCATCGGCGTGTAGGGGATGCTGGCCATCATCTCCTCGTACACGCTCTTCTTGTACAGGTCGCGCTCCGTCTTCACGCGGGCCAGTTCGTCTTCAAGCTGTCGGATGCGAGCCTGAAGCTCGTCCGGGGTCGGGTTGTTCGGGTTCATACGCCCTCCTGCGATTCCATTTCAGTCTACCCGGCGGCGGCCCGCCGCGAAAGACGGCGGCGGGCGTGTACCATACCCCCATGTCCCTCAAGCGATTCCTCCTCGTCCGGGTCGGGCGGCTGTTGACGTGGCCGGTGCGGCGGCAGCTGCGGCGGTTCGAGCGGCAGTGCGACGACCCGCGGGCCGTCCAGGCCGCCGTCCTCGACCGCATCCTCCGCAAGCAGCAAGGCACCGCGTTCGGCAAGGACCACCACTTCGCCGACGTGCGCACGCCGGAGGAGTTCCGCAAGAACGTGCCGGTCGCGCCGTACGAGTACGTCGCGCCGTACGTCGAGCGGGTGCAGGCCGGGGAGACGAACGCCCTGCTCGCGGACGACCGCGTCCTCATGTTCGCGCTCACCAGCGGCACGACCGCCGCCCGCAAGCTCATCCCGGTCACGCAGGACTACCTGCGGGCGTACCGCCGCGGGTGGAACATGTGGGGCGTCAAGATGTACCGCGACCACCGCGGGCGGCGGATCGCCATGCGGCCGATCGTCCAGATGGTCGGCGACCCGGACGAGTTCCGCACGTCCGCCGGCATCCCGTGCGGCAACCTCACCGGGTTCACGGCGAAGGTCCAGATGCGGCTCATCCGCCGGCTGTACGCCGTGCCGCACGAGACGGGGAAGGTCAAGGACGCGCTCGCGAAGTACTACGTCGCGCTGCGGTTCGCCGCGGACCGGAACGTGTCGCAGTTCATGGCCGCGAACCCCAGCACGCTCGTGCAACTCGCCCGCGCGCTGGACGCGCAGCGGGAGCACTTGCTCAAGGACCTGCACGACGGCACGCTGCGCGGCGACCTCGACATCCCGCCGGACGTGCGGGCGGTGCTCGCCCCGCGGTTGAAGCCGAACCCGGCGCGGGCGCGGGAACTCGCCGCCGTCGCCGAGAAGCTCGGCCGGCTGTTCCCGCAGGACGTGTGGCCGAGCGACGCCACGATCGTCAACACGTGGACCGGCGGCAGCATGGGGCCGTACCTCCGGCAGCTCCCGCAGTACTACGGCGACACGCCGGTCCGCGACCTCGGCCTGCTCGCCAGCGAGGGGCGGATGACGATCCCGTTCGCGAACAGCTCGCCGAGCGGCGTGCTCGACATCCTGTCGCACTACTTCGAGTTCATCCCGGAAACCGAAATCGACTCGAAGCAGCCGACCGTCCTGGCGGCGCACGAGATCCGGGAGGGCGGCAGCTACTACATCTGTCCGACCACACTTTATGGTCTGTACCGCTACCACATCTCGGACCTGGTGCGGGTCACGGGCTTCCTCGGCCGCACGCCGATGGTCGAGTTCCTGGGGAAGGGTAGCCGGTTCGCGAACCTGACCGGCGAGAAGCTGAGCGAGCACCACGTCACGAAGGCAGTGGACGCGGTGCTGAAAGTCGTGCCGCAGCCGATCACCGGGTACACGCTGTCGCCGGTGTTCGACGAGCGGGAGCCGTACTACGCGATCTTCCTGGAGGAGCCGGACGCCGTCGACGGCGAGCGGCTGCGGCGGTTCGTGGCGGAGCTGGACCGCGAGCTGGGCGTGCAGAACGTCGAGTACGCGGCGAAGCGGGAGAGCGGCCGGCTGGGGCCGGTTCGCGTGAAGGTGCTGCCCGCCGGCGCGTGGGCGGCGTGGGACGCGGAGCGGCTGCGGAAGACCGGCGGGTCGGCCGAGCAGTACAAGCGGCCGTGCCTGATCGGCGACGTGAACTTCGCCGCGACGATGGCGGTAGTGCGGACCGTTTGACTTGACTTCCGAAGTCCGGCTTCGACTTCGGAAGTCGAGCGGGACCGGCACCGTCGGGCGGGGAGGGACGCCCCCGCGCGGGATCGACTTCCGAAGTCGAAGCCGGACTTCGGAAGTCTGGGCTTCCGCATAGCTGCCCACTTCCTGCGCACGTCCCGTGCCACGACCCCTTGATTTCCAAGCATTTCCGACTGGCACGCGATCTGCAACATCGCCCCGTCTCTCACGTAGCGACGCCGACGGTCCTCCCTTCCGCCGTCGATTCCTTCCACCCGAGTTTCTGGCGACCATGCACGACAAGTTCGGCTTCCTCATCGACATGGACGGCGTCCTCTACCGCGGCCCGGAGCTGCTGCCCGGCGCGGGCGAGTTCGTCCGGCAACTGCGGGACCGCGACATCCCGTTCCGGTTCCTCACGAACAACAGCCAGCGGACGCGGCGGGACGTGGTGGCGAAGCTCGCCCGCATGGGCATCGACGTGGAGGAACGGCACGTCTTCACCAGCGCGATGGCTACCGCCCGGTTCCTCGCGCAGCAGAAGCCGAACGGCACGGCGTTCGTCATCGGCGAGGGCGGGCTGCTGACCGCGCTGCACGCCAACGGGTACGCCGTCGTCGATCACGACCCGGACTACGTCGTCGTCGGCGAGGGGCGGACGTTCAACCTCGAACTGGTCGAGACGGCGACGCGGATGATCCACAACGGGGCGATGCTGATCGCGACGAACCTCGACCCGAGCTGCCCGACGCAGAACGGGGGCGTCCGCCCCGGCTGCGGCGCGATGGTCGCGATGCTGGAGATCGCGACCGGCGTGAAGGCGTTCAGCGTCGGCAAGCCCAGCCCGGTCATGATGCGGGCGGCCCGGAAGGAGTTGGGGCTGACGACCGACGAGACGACGATGATCGGCGACACGATGGAGACGGACATCGTCGGCGGCGTGCAGCTCGGGTTCCACACGGTCCTCGTCCTCAGCGGCGGCACGCGGCGGGAGGACCTGGTGCGGTACGCGTACCGGCCGGAGGTGGTGGTCGAGAACCTCGCGGAGTTCGGCGAGCTGATGGCCCGCAACGAGTGGCAACCGCCGCGGGCGGCGGAAGCAGCCGAAGTCGCGGAACTGGCTCTCGTGTAACGGCAACGACTTCTTGTCCCCTCCCCCCTTTGAGGGGGAGGCGTGGCCCTTGGGGGCGGCGTAGGCCAGGAACACGCCGACCTGAGCGTTCTCGATCCGGCCCGCCGTGCCCGTGTACTGCCGCGCCACCCCGCAGGACTTCGTCCCCTCCTTGCCGAACCCGGTCCCGTCCACGATCAGCACCCCGCCGGGGTCGCCCAGGCGTTCGTGAACGTACCCGGCCAGGTCGTCCCGGACGGCGTCCGCGCCCAGTCGGCGCGGGCGAGCAGGTGCTGGACGCCGTCCGGGGTCGCCTCGCCCAGACACTCGGCCAGTTGCCACACGTTCCTCCGCGCGGCGTCGCTGAGGAGCCCGCGGACGTAGCCGACGGCCCGTTGACGGGGCTCGCTCCGGGCGAAGTGCCGCCCGATCCGCTCCCCCACCGCCGCCACCTCGACGGCCCACGTCTCCACGTCCCGCGTGGTCGGCCGTCCGGACATGACTCGCCCTCGCCGCAACTCCTTGGCGGGGCCGTCTTATCAACTAAGGCTGTAGGATCGCCGCAACCCGTAGCGGGGGCAATTTTTAGCAACTACGGCCGTAGGATTAACCCTCTCCCCCGGCTTTGCGGGGGAGAGGGAATAAGAGCGGTGGGCCTCGAAGACTCGACCTACCCGACTAGAATCCCTTCCCCATCTTCCTCCGGCACTTCCCGCTCCTTCCCAACTTCACTCATTCGGCACCATCCGCGCCGTCGATACTTCCCGCAGAGTCCCCACTCGCGTGAGTCGCGACGATGACCCGCGGCGCGTTGCTCGTCTGCCTGCTCGCGACCGGCTGCGTCGCCCCGCCGGTCGTCCGCCCCGCGGAGGGGCCGCCGGACCACCTGGCGCTCGCGGCCGACGCCCTCGACCTCGGCGAGGACGCGAAGGCCGCGGTCTACCTCTCCGCCCACCTGTACGACCACCCGGACGAGGCGATGACGCGGGCCACGCTCGCCGAGTTGCTGTTCCAACAGGGCCGCCACGCCGAGGCACGGCAGGAGTTCGAGCAGTTCGTGGCGACGGCCCAGCCGCTGACCGGCCCGCCGCGGAAGCACCTCGTCCACGCCCACACGCGGCTGGTGCGGATCGCCGAAGAGACACACGACGTGCACGCGGAGCAACTGCACCGCGGCATCGGGTTGTTCACACTCGTAAGCCAGTGGGACACCGACCCGTCGCGGCGGGACGAGGCGGTCGCGAATGAGACGCTGGCGAAGGCGGCGCGGGCACTCCGCGCGGCCCGCCGGCTGAGGCCGGACGACGCGCGGGCGAACCTGTACCTGGCACTGACCTACGCGCGGATGGGCCAGCCGTCGGCGGCGCGGGCGGCGTGGAAGTGCGTGGCCGCGGCCCCGCCGGTCGGCCTGACGCCGTGGGAAGCGGCGCGGTGCGAATCCGGTCGAGGTGCGCTGCGACCCTGACGGTCGAGATGAACTCTCGGCGATGGCCCGACGCATCGACCAGCTTTTGCCCCGAAGGGGCGCAACATGTCAGCCCAGGGCGACGCCCTGGGTACGCCCCCGCGCAACGCAACAAGCCCTGAAAGGGCGGAACACTCTTCCGCCCTTTCAGGGCTTGTTGCCTCGGGTGGCGGTCTCACCCAGGGCGGCGGGGCTTGCGCCCCTTGCCCTGGGCTGACATGTCGTGGCCTTTCAGGCCGAAAACCACGCCATAATGGTGCTGACCCTCCAACGGCTTGGCCTCACTTCTTCGCCGTCGGCTCGGCCGCCAGCGAGAACAACATCGCCATCGGCGACGCCGTCTGCGTCAGGCCCGGCCACCACTGCGTCGTCGGAATCTTGCCGTCCCACTGCTTCCACCGGGCTGTCTCCAGCTCGAGCTGCCGCAGCCGCACGAGCACGTCGCCCACGCCCATTTCGCTCGCCCGCTCCGCCTCGTAGACGCGGGCCTCGGCCTGCTTCTTCAGCGCCTCGGCCTCGGCCTCGGCGATCTTGAGTCGCGTCTTCGCCTGGGCCTCGGCCTTGATCGACTCGGCCTCCGCCTCCAACTCCGCCACCTGCTTCTTCGCCTCGGCCTCGGCCTTCGCCTTCGCCGCCTGCGCCTCGACCTCCGCGAGGGCGAGCAGCTTCTTCAGCTTCGCCTGCGACTCGGCCTTCAGCGACTCGTTCTCGGCCGTCGCCACCGCCTCCATCTTCAGCCGCTTGTTCTCGACCTCCTGCGCCTCCCGCTTCGCCTCGGCGACCGTCTTCTGCTGCTGCGCCTTGATCGAGTCGTCGATTGCTTTCTGGATTTCGTTGTTCTCGAACTGGATGCCGCCGAGCATCCCGATGGTCGAAATCTTGATCCCCCGCTTCTCGAAGAACGGGACCATGTCCGTCCGCACGGCCGTTATCATCTCGACCTTCTTGCCGAGCATCTCGTTAAACAGGTGGTGCGCGGCCTCCTCCGCGAGCACCTGCTGGACGCGGGCGCGGATTTCCGAGTCCATGATCTCCGCGAGGCTCTTCGACGGGTACGTGTACAGGAACGTCGCCGCGAGGTCCTCCGGGATGTTCGCCGTACACGTCACGCCCATCGTGAAGTTGATGCTGTCCTTCGACTCGGCGAACACCGCCTCGTCCTTCGCGGTCGTGCCGGTGTGGGCGGACCGCGTCCACTCCCGCGTCACCGGCTTGCGGTCCACCTTCACGAGGCGGACGGTGTTGACGTAGTGCCCGCTGCCGGGCAGGAACCCCATCTGCTGCCACCGGTGCGGGATTTGGACCCGCTTCGCGGCGACCTTCTGCTCGTTCAGAAACTCGACGGACGGGAACATCTGCTGCTTCGTCGTGTCCCCCTCCAGCGGGATGAGGAACGCGGAGTCGCTCGTGTCGATCTCCTGGAACTCCGGCACGTCGTAGGGGCGGATGACGCTCCGCCCCAGGATCAACCCGCCGACCAGCAGGCCGACGAGGCCGAGCGGGTAGAGGATCAGCTTGCGGGAAACGCCGTGCGATTCATTGTCCGTGGTCATGGGTCTCACTCGGTTCGGGCGTCGGCTTGCGGCGGACGACCCCGGCGATGACGCAGCCGAGGCCGAGGACGGCGCAGCCGAGCGGGATGACGCGGTCGCGGTAGCGGCGCGCGGCGTCTTGGTTCAGGAGGGTTTTCGCGACGCGGCCGTCGTCGCGCAGCTGGTACGCGGCGAGGGTCGCGGTCTCCCGGTCGCTCGCGAGCGGCGGCGGGTAGTAAATCCACCCGGCCGCGGCCCCGAACAGCATCAGCGTCGGCAGGATCACGCGCGGGTTCATGGGAACTCCTCCGGGCGAGGGCGCGACGGTCCCCGGCCCCGACGACACGTCGGGGTGCGAACGCGGACCGGCGGCAACCACCGGCTACGGTGGCGGAGCTGTTTCGGGCGAGAGGAGCGGACCGAAGCCGAACGACGCACCCGGATGCCGAGTGGTGCTCATGGCTCTTCTTGGGATGAAGGCGGGGGCGGAACGCGTCTACGCGGGACGGGTCGCCCGTTCAAATCCGCCGCGGCACCGTGCCGCGGCTCGCCTACGAGGTTAGCTGTCGGGCTAGGGCTTGAACGTACCCTCGCGGTTCCCCGCGTTCGCCCCGGAGTCGGCCGTGCGCCCGACTCGTCTGGGTCCCCCGTTCCCCGGATTTGCGCCGGGGATTCGGCTTTCTGCTTGGTTATTCGTTACACCGCGGGTCGGGATTTGTCAAGGGCCGGGCGGATTCGGGCGAATCGGCGAGCCGAGCGGCGGTAACCGCCCGGGGGGGGGGCGTTTACCCGCCGCGTTACCCCCACGGCACGCCCGGTGGAATTGTGTTATTAGAGGGGGTCCGGCAGAAACACAAACAC
>NZ_JCABYM010000097.1:0-33828 GCF_059499385.1 Limnoglobus sp.
GGCATCCCGGTCAAGACCCGGCACAACGAGGTCGCCCCGAGCCAGTACGAGATCGCCCCGATCTTCGAGGACTCGAACCTCGCGACCGACCACAACCAACTGGCGATGGACATCATGCGCCGCACGGCCGAGAAGTACGGCCTGTGCTGCCTGTTGCACGAGAAGCCGTTCGCCGGGATCAACGGGTCCGGCAAGCACAACAACTGGTCGATGTCCACGGACACCGGCGAGAACCTGCTCAACCCCGGCGACAACCCCCACGACAACGCGCAATTCCTGGTGTTCTGCGTGGCCGTCATCCGGGCCGTGGCGAAGTACCCGGAACTGCTCCGGGTCAGCGTGGCCAGCGCCGGGAACGACCACCGCCTGGGCGCGAACGAGGCCCCGCCGGCGATCATCTCGATCTTCCTCGGCGACCAGCTGCAAGACATCATGGACCAGTTGGAAGCCAGCAATCTGAAGAGCACGAAGCAGGGCGGGTACATGGAGGTCGGGGTCAGCGTGCTGCCGAAGCTGCCGCGGGACGCCGGGGACCGGAACCGCACGTCGCCGTTCGCGTTCACCGGGAACAAGTTCGAGTTCCGCGCCGTGGGTAGCTCCTTCAGCATCGGCGGGCCGAACGTCGTGCTGAACACGATCGCGGCCGAGTCGATCGACTTCATCGCGACGAAGCTGGAGGCCGACGTGAAGGCCGGGAAGTCGCTGAACAAGGCGATCCAGGACCTGCTGCCGGGGATTCTGAAGGAATCGAAGAAGGTGGTGTTCAACGGCAACGGGTACTCGGAGGAGTGGCACAAGGAGGCCGAGAAGCGGGGCCTGCCGAACCTGAAGAACACGGTCGAGGCGATCCCGCAGATCATCAGCAAGGCGAGCGTCGAGCTGTTCACGAAGTACAAGGTGCTGACGGAGAAGGAGCTGCACGCCCGGTACGAGATCTTCAGCGAGAAGTACGTCAAGGAGATCACGATCGAGGCGAACATGATGGTCCACATGGCGAAGACGATGATCCTGCCGGCCGCCCTCCGCTACCAGGGCGAGGTGGCCGCGGCCGTGAACGCGACGAAGGCGGCCGGCGTGGACGTGACGGCGCAGCTGGAGGAACTGAAGGGCCTGGCCGGGACGATCGGGAAGTTCCAGTCGGCGACGAAGTCGCTCGACGAGGCGGCGAACCACCACAACGGCGGCGACGCCTACGGCCACGCGAAGTACATGAAGGAGAAGGTGGTCAGCGGCATGGAGGAGCTGCGGAAGCTCGGCGACACACTCGAGACGCTGGTGGCCGACGACCTGTGGCCGCTGCCGACGTACCGGGAGATGCTGTTCATCAAGTAACCACTCGGCGAGCGAAAAGCGACGACGCCCACCCGCACGGGTGGGCGTCTTTCTTTTCGGGGCACGGCCGCCGCCGTTACTTGACGTGCTTGCCGAGGAAGTCCCGCATCAGCGTCGCGATCTCGTCGCCGTTCGTTTCCAGGGCGAAGTGCCCGGCGTCGAGCAGGTGGAACTCCAGCGTCTTCAGGTCCCGTTTGTACGGCTCGGCCCCGGCCGGCGGGAAGATTTGGTCGTGCTTGCCCCACGCGATTAGCACCGGCGGCTGGTGTTTGCGGAAGTATTCCTGCCATTTCGGGTACAGCGGCGGGTTCGACCCGTAGCTCAGGAACAGGTCGAGCTGAATCTCGTCGTTCCCCGGCCGGTCGAGCAGGTACTGGTCGGTCGTCCAGCCGTCGGGCGGCACCAGATCCGGGTTCGGGAGGCCGTGCGTGTACTGCCACTTCGTCCCGTCGAGCTTCAGGAACGGCCGCAGGGCGTCCCGCCGCTCCTTGCTCGTCGGCTCCTTCCAGTACGCCTTGATCGGCTTCCAGAACTCGTTGTCCAGCCCCTCGTCGTAGGCGTTCCCGTTCTGGACGACGATCGCGGTAACGCGGTCCGGGTGCTTGGCCGCAAGCCGGTAGCCGACCGGCGCGCCGTAGTCCTGCACGTACAGGGCGTACTTCTTGAGGCCCACCTTCTCCGTAAACTTCTCGACCACGTCGGCGAGGTTGTCGAACGTGTACGCGAACGTGTCGCGGGCCGGCGTGGCGCTGTGCCCGTAGCCGGGGTAGTCGGGGGCGACGACGCGGTACTTGTCGGCGAGCTTCGGGATCAGGTTGCGGAACATCTGCGAGCTGGTCGGGAACCCGTGCAGCAGCAGGATCGCGGGGGCGTCCGTCGGCCCGGCCTCGCGGTAGAACACGTCGAGGTCCCCGACTTTGACGGTCTTGTGCCGGGTCTTCGGCGGGTCGGCGGCGACGGCCGCGGGTACGGTCAGGGTCACGGCAGTCAGTGCGAGAAGCGTGCGGAACATGGTCGGTCTCCGTGTAACGGTGGGAGTCGAAGGTTTCCGGCGAGGCCCCCCGGCAGGGGGGCCGGGGGATGGATGGCGGTTACGCGGCGGCCGCGAGCGGGTCGGCCTTCGGGAAGTCGAGGTCGGTCTCGGCGAGGTTGTTGAAGTAGTTCGTGAACACGTTCACCGCGACGTGGGCGACGACCTCGGCGACGGCCCCGTCGTCCCACCCGGCGGCCCGGACGGCGGCGAGGTCGGCGTCGGCCACCCGGCCGCGGGTCTCGACCACCCGGCGGGCGAACGCCAGCAGCGCGGCGGTCTTGCCGTCCACCGCGGCACCATGGCGGGCGTCGCGGACGTGGTCGGCGGTCAGCCCGACCGCCTTGCCGATGGCGGAGTGGGCGGCGAGGCAGTACTCGCACCCGTTCGCCTCGGCGACGGTCAGGGCGAGTTGCTCGCGGACCTTCGGCGGGAACGTGCCCTTCGCGAGCGCCCCGCTCAGCTGCAGGTAGCCGTCCAGCGTCGCCGGGCTGTTCGCCATCGCGCGGGTCATGTTCGGGACGATGCCGAGCTTCTGCTTGACCGCGTCGAGTAGTTCCTTCGGGCGGCCGGTCGCGGCGTCGGGGTGAATGGCGGGGATACGGGACATGGTCGTGCTCCTTTGCGGTTGAGGGCTGCGTCGGGAAGTTCCGTTGCAGTTGCCCTGGAGATAATCACGACCCGTGCCAAACTCGAGCAGAATGCACAACTCGCTTTACGAGAAAGATTTACAGCAATATGATGTCCGCGGTGACGGTAACGAATTCTCGTCGATACACGATTTTTCGTAACCTTTCTCCGAGACCTCGTTAGGAGGGGTACATGGCAGACGACCCCGACGCCCCGCTGTTCCTCGACCCGAAGCAACTGCTCCTGGACATGGCCCGCGAGCACGCCGTCGCGGACCTGTTGCGGCTCGTCGTGAACCGCCTCGCGGCGTCGCCGCGGGTGGCGATGGCCCGCGTCTGGCTCGTGCAGAAGTCCGCGGACTGCACCGGCTGCCCGATGATGGCCGAGTGCCCCGACCGGTCCTTGTGCCTGCACCTCGCGGCCAGCGCCGGCCGGTCGGTCGCCGACCCGCGGGTCGAGTGGACGCGGCTGGACGGGGCGTTCCGCCGGTTCCCGCTCGGCGTCCGCAAGGTCGGGCGGATCGCGGCCACGGGGCAGCCGGTCGAAGCGCCGGACCTGTGGCCGGACCCGCCGACGTGGGCCGTCGGGCCGGACTGGATGCGGGCGGAGGGGATCGCCGGGTTCGGCGGCCAGCCGCTCGTCCACCGCGGGCAGACGCTCGGCGTGCTGGCCGTGTTCGGCCGCGGGGCCATCGGCCCGGCGTGCATGGACTGGCTCCGCACGATCGCCGACCACGCCGCCGCCGCCCTCGCCACCGCCCGCGCGTTCGAGCAGATCGACGCGCTGCGGAAGCAACTCGAGGCCGAGAACGAGTACCTGCGGGAGGAGGTGACGCGGGCCGGGGCGTTCGGCGAGCTGGTCGGGCAGGGGCCGGCGCTCGGGGCGGTCGCCCGGCAGATCGACCTGGTCGCCCCGACCGACTCCGCCGTGCTCGTCCTCGGCGAGAGCGGCACGGGCAAGGAACTCGTCGCCCGCGAGGTCCACCGGCGGAGCAAGCGGGCCGGCCGGCCGCTGGTGAAGGTGAACTGCGCGGCCGTGCCGCGGGAGCTGTACGAGAGCGAGTTCTTCGGCCACGCCCGCGGGGCGTTCACCGGCGCGCTGCGCGACCGGGCCGGGCGGTTCGAGCTGGCGGACGGCGGGACGCTGTTCCTCGACGAGGTCGGTGAGATCCCGCTGGAACTTCAGGCGAAGCTGCTCCGCGTCCTTCAGGAAGGCGAACTCGAACGGGTCGGCGAGGAGCGGACGCGGCGGGTGGACGTGCGGGTGATCGCGGCGACGAACCGCGACCTGCGGGCCGAGGCGGAGGCCGGGCGGTTCCGGTCGGACCTGTACTACCGGCTGAGCGTGTTCCCGGTCGAGCTGCCGCCGCTGCGGAAGCGGCCCGAGGACATCCCGCTGTTGGCCGAGCACTTCCTGGCGGTGTCGTCCCGCAAGCTCGGCCGCCCGGTCCCGAAGCTGACGCTCGCGGCCGTCCGGCAGCTCCAGCAGTACCCGTGGCCGGGGAACGTGCGGGAGTTGCAGCACGTCGTCGAGCGGGCGGTCATCACCGCCGAGGGCGGGCGGCCGACCTTCGACCTACCGACCGCTTCCCCGCGGCCCGCCCCGGCGGCAGCTCCCCCCGCCGCGGACCGCGTCCTGACCGACGCCGAGGTGCGGAAGCTGGAGGCGGACAACATCCGGGCGGCCCTCCGGCTTGCGAACGGCAAGGTGTCCGGCCCCGGCGGCGCGGCGGACCTCCTGGGCGTCCGGCCGACCACGCTCGCGTCGCGGATCAAGGCGCTCGGGCTGTCGGGAAGGGCGAACGAGGCGACGGCCTGAAAACGAAGAAACCCCTGACTTCTCAGGGGTTTCCACGATAACCGGCGAGTGGTACTAGCGAGGGCGACGGGACTCGAACCCGCAACCACCGGATCGACAGTCCGGTACTCTAACCAATTGAGCTACGCCCCCAACCCACATCTTTTTACCGGCCGCCCCCGCGGCGACAAGGGGGTAAAATTCGGCGGCCGCCCGCCGTCACTTCTTGAAGTCGCCGGCCCGGATCACGACCAATTTCTTCGGATCGACGTGCTTGCGGAACGCCGCCGCCACCGCCGCCGGGGTCAGCGCCTGAATCGCCTTCTCCTGCTCCGCCGCGTACGCGAACGTCCGGCCCAGGTCGAGGTTCGACGCGATCTGCGCGGCGATCGCGGCGTCGCTCGTCCGGCCGATCTTCTGCGCCTCCAGGAACGCCTGCTTCGCGTCGGCCAGCTCCTTCGCCGTCGGGCCGTCCTTCAGGAACAGCGTCAGCTCTTCCGTCACCGCGGCCGTCACCTTGTCGATGTTCTCCGGGTTCGTGCTGACCGTCACCGTCAACGACGCCACCGGGTCGCGGGACGACGCGGAGAACGACGAGGTCGCGCCGTAGGACAGGCCGTCCTTCTGGCGGATGCGGTCGCCGAGGCGGGACGACAGCGTGCTGCCGCCGAAGATGAAGTTGCCGATCCGCAGGGCCGCGTAGTCCGGGTGCGTTTCCGAAACGGGGAACGTCAGCCCGGCCAGGTACTCGGCGTTCGACTTGTCCGGCGTCACGATGTCCACCGTCGCGCCGGTCACGCCGTCGGCGGCCTTGCGGTCGATCCGCTTCGCGTCCACCTTCGCCTCCCACCCGGCCAGCATCGCCTTCACCAGCTTCACCGCCTCGTCCGGGTCGAAGTCGCCGACGACGCCGAGTTCCGCCCGCGCCCCGCCGACCTGCTCCGCGTACAGCTTCTTCACCTGGTCGAGCGTCACGGCCTCGGCTCGCTCGATCGTCTCTTCCAGCGTCGGCACGTACCGCACGTCGTCCGTCGAGTACGGCGACAGCGCCCGGCTCAGCTTGTTCCCGGCCAGCACGCCGGGTTCCGTCTTCCCGGCCGCCAGCATCGACACCATCCGCCGCTTCGTCGTCTCGAACTCCTCGGCCGGGAACGCCGGCTCGCGGAGGATTTCGCGGAGCAACTCGAGCGCCCGCGGCAGCGTCTCCTTCTTCGCCTCGACGGAGAACGTCAACTGCCCGGCCGCCCCGCCACCGCCGCCACCGCCACGCCCGCCCCGGCCGCGGCCGCCGCCCCCGCCGGAACTGATGCGAATGCCGAGCGAGTCGAGTTCCTCGCGGAGCGCCTGCCGGTCGTGCTTCTTCGTGCCGGCCATCATCAGGCCCGGCAGCATCGCGGCGGCCGTCGTCTGGCCCTTCAGCGACTCCTCGTTGCCGTAGTGCAGCGTCAGCACCAGCGACACGGTCTCGCCGCGGTTCTTCTTCGGGAGCAACCCGGCCTTCAGCCCGCCGTCGGTCACGGTCTTCAGCCGGGCGTCGAGGTTCGCCGGCGTCGGGTCGAACGCCTCGCCGGCCGCGCCGGCGTCGCCGCCCTTGTAGTCCTTCACGATCGTGTCGATCGCCGGCGCGGCGGGGATCGCCAGCCGCGTCGCTTCTTTCGCGGGGATGTACACGCCGACGGTCCGGTTCGGCTTCTGGAAGTATGCCTTCGCCACGCGGTTGAGCGCCGCCGCCGTAACCGCCTGCACGCGATCCCGCTGGACGAACAGCAGCCGCCAGTCGCCGCGGCTGGCCGCGGAGCTGAGCGCCTGGGCCATCGCCGAGCTGTTCGCCGGCAGTTCCTCCGCGTTCCGCTTGCTCCGCAGCTTCGCCTTGCTCACCTCGTCCTCGGTGAACGGCTCGTCGCCGAGCGTTTCGAGCGTCTTGACGAGCGCGTCCCGCACGGCGTCCAGCTTGTCCGGGTCGCACGACGCGCTCGCGTAGAACAGGCCGGGGTCGTGCGAGTTCTCCATGCTCGCGAACGCGCTGGTCGCCAGCTTCGACTCGACGAGCGCCTTGTACAGCCGGCCGTTGGGCGACTGCGACACGATGCCGCCGAGCAGGCTGAGCGGTGCCCAATCAGCATGAGAAGCGGCCGGGACGTGGTACGCCACGCCGACAGATCCTACCGTGCCGACCCGCCGCAGCGTTACCACCCGCTCGCCGTCCTGCGGCGGCTCCTCGGTGTACGTCGCGTCGAGCTTCCGCGTCGGCTTCGGGAGCGAGCCGAAGTATTTCTCCAGCAGCGCGATCGCCTTCGACTCCTCGAACTTCCCGGCCACGATCAGCACGGCGTTATCGGGTTGGTAGTACTTCTTGTAGAAGGCCTGCAGGTTCTCGATGGGGACCCGCTCGATGTCCGACCGGTTACCGATGGTGGACTTGCCGTAGTTGTGCCACTCGTAGGCGGTCGCCGAAATCCGCTGGCCGAGGATCGCGGCCGGGCTGTTCTCGCCGCGTTCAAATTCGTTGCGGACGACGCTGAACTCGCTCATCAGGTCTTCCCGCTTCACGAAACTGTTCACCAGCCGGTCGCACTCCATCGCGATGCCGAACTCGAGGTTCGCGTCCGTGGCCGGCATCGTCTCGAAGTAGTTGGTGCGGTCGCTGTTCGTCGTGCCGTTGAAGTTCCCCCCGTGGTCGCGGAGCGCCTTGGGGACGTTCGGGTACGTCGGCGTACCCTTGAACACCATGTGTTCGAGCAGGTGGGCCATGCCGGACTCGCCGTACCCCTCGTGCCGGCTGCCGACGAGGACGGTCATGTTGATCGTGACCGTCGGCCGCGACGGCTCGGGGTAGAGCAGCGCCCTGGCCCCGTTGGCGAACTTGTACTCGGTGACGCCCTCGACGGACGCGACCTTGACGGGCGGCTCGGCCCGCGCGACGACACACATGACGAGCAGCCAGCCGACGGCGAACGACGGACGCATGACGAACCCCCTTGAAGAGGAGCGGAAATTGATGAGAGCGCGAGTCGGGAGAGGGACAGCGATATGGTAGGGACGTTCCCGCGGATGTTCATCCGCGGGCTTTCGCCCGGTGTTTTTTGGGGCGAGACCACCGCAAATGAACATCCGCGGGGAGTCGAGCACGACGGGCGGGTTCGTAAAATCGTGTTTGCCCGCCCGCCACACCAACACCATCTCATCATGACCACCCCCCCCGCCCGCCGCTCGTTTCTAAAATCCGCCGCCGTCGCCGGGGCCGCCCCGCTGCTCGCCCGCGCCCAACCGAAGGCCGACGCCGGCCCGCTGTTCGCCTACGTCGGCACGTTCAGCTCGCCGCTCAAGGACGTGCTGCCGACGCAGGTGGACCTGCCGCCGGGCAACGGCCGCGGCATCCACGTCTTCCGCATGGACCGCGACACCGGCGCGATGACCGCCGCCGGCGTCCACGAGATGGGGACCAGCCCCAGCCACCTCGCCGTGAGCGCCGACGGGACGCGGCTCTACTCCGCGAACGAGACGGACCGGCAGGGCGAGAAGAAGGAAGGCAGCGTCAGCGCGTTCGCCGTCAACCGCGCGGACGGGAAGCTGGCGTTGCTCAACACCGTCCGCTCCGGCGGGGCCGGGCCGACGTTCGTGAGCGTTCACCCGAACGGGAAGTTCCTGTTCGTCGCCAACTACTTCGGCGGCTCGATTGCCGTGCTGCCGATCCTCGCCGACGGCAAGCTCGGAGACGCCACGGACGTGAAGACGGACGCCGGCACGGTCGGGCCGACGAAGGCGAAGCACGCGCCGCCCGGCAGCTTCGCGTTCAGCGGCCACGACCGGACGCACGCGCACCAAATCCTCCCCGACCCGACCGGGGCGGTCGTGCTGCACGTGGACCTCGGCCTCGACCGCATCTTCACCTGGCAGTTCGACGCGGCGGCCGGGAAGCTGACGCCGACGGAACAAGGGTCCGTCGCGCTGCCGCCGGGCGACGGGCCGCGGCACGTCCACTTCCACCCGAACGGCAAGTGGCTCTACTCCGTGCAGGAGGAAGGCTCGACGGTCGTGCTGTTCGACTACGCCGCCGGCCGGTTGACCGCCCGGCAGACGCTCTCGACGCTGCCGCCGGGGTACGCCGGGAGCAACTTCTGCTCGGAAATCCTCGTCTCGCCGGACGGCCGGTTCGTGTACGTCGGCAACCGGCTGCACGACAGCATCGGCGTCTTCGCGGTCGGCAAGGACGGGTCGCTCGATTACGTCGGCGAGGAGTGGACGCGGGGGAACTACCCGCGGAGCTTCTCCTTCGACCCGGCCGGCCGGTTCCTGTACTGTTGCAACCAGCGGGCGGACCACGTCACGGTTTTCCGCGTCAACGAGAAGACCGGCGGCCTCGCGTTCACCGGCCAGTACGTGCCGGTCGGCAACCCGTCGTGCGTGACGTTCCTCGATCCGGGCAAGAAGGGCTGACGGCCGGCGCGGGACGTGCCTCTCCAGCATTCGCAACGCTCGCCTCGAGCGGACCCGCTTCCGCCGATGTCAATTTGACCGGCCGCGACCGGGCGCGGCCGGTCCGGGCCTCCTTCTTCGGAGAAGGCCCGGTCGGGAGGACGCGCGAAAGATTAGAAGCGGCGCGGAATCAAAGTGCCGTTCGGCGGTCGAATGCCGTTCGGTCATCCGACGCGTCTTGCACCAGTGAGTTCGGCGACGGGATCGACCGGGTGTTCTGAACGAAGACGTTGTCGATGGCGTCGGGCAGAGGAATGGTCTGCTCCGGCGTCGTCGGCACGCCGGCGTCCGTCGGTCGGTGCTTTCGCTCGTCCCGTGACGGCCGAGCGACGGACGGTTCCGCGCCGACGTACGGGTTCAGGAGCGCGGCCATCTCGACTTCCGCCGGGTCCGCCGTCGCGTCGAACATGCCGCTGCACAGCGGGCAGCCGCACCCGTCGCCGATGGTGAGTCCGCCGTCGGCCGCCGCCGTCCCGACCGCCGGCACCGGCGTCCCGAGCGGCCCGGCCGGGAGGTTGGCGACGCCGAGGTTCTGCCCCAGCGTCCGGTAGCTGTTCTGCTGGATGCGGTTGCCGTTCGCGTCGAGCTGAAACCCCGAAGCCTCCCGGGCGTCGAACGACCGGTCGAGGAACGTGTAATTGAACTGGGCGTTCTGGTCGTTCGAGGCCAGGAAGCCGACCCGCATCGACTCGTTCAGCCCCTGGTTGTCCACGTGCCGGAGGCCGAACGTGTGCCCGATCTCGTGGGCGGCGGTGTTCGACACGTACTGGATGTCCTGGAACAGGTTGTCGCCGGGCAGGTCGGTCTCGATGCCGGCGAACGCCACGTCCGTCTTGTTGTTGTTGCCGAAGTCCACGTCGCTGGCGATTCCGCGGAGGCCGAAGAAGCCTTCGAACTTGGCCGGCCCGATGAACAGCGTCGTCGCGTTCTGGCCGACGACCGCCTTCTCCCCGGCGTTGCGGCGGACGACGTCCACGCCGAACGCCCGGTAGTCGTCGTAGATGTTGTCCATCACCTGCCCGATGGCCGTCTCGCGAAAGTCCCCGGCGTTGGGCAGGAACTTCGCCACGGCCGCCCCGTCGTTGTCCTCGTCCAGGTCGGCGAGGTTGTGGCTCCAGTCGGTCCCGGCCCAGTTGACCAGGTCCTGGTGCGTGACGTTCGCCCCGTCGAACTGGACGTACACGACCCGGCGGGCGTCCTCGACGCCGACGTTCGAGTAGAAGTTGAACCCCACCCCGCCGTCCACGAGGTCGGCCCCGGCCCCGCCGGTCATGGTGTCGTTGCCCGCGCCGCCGTCGAGCTGGTCGTCGCCCGCGCTGCCGTTGAGCGTGTCGCCGCCGTCGCCGCCGGACAGGAAGTCGTTGCCGTCGCCGCCGACGAGCACGTCGCCGCCGGCCCCGCCGGCGATGCTGTCGTTGCCCGCCTCGCCGTCGATCTGGTCCACGGCCGTGCCGCCGGTGAGCACGTCGTCGCCGTCGCCGCCCTTGAGGTTCACGCCGCCGGAAAAGGCCGCGGCGTTGAGCTTGTCCTTCCCGCCGCGGCCGTCGAGCGCGCCGCGCTCGATCGAGACGAAGTTGCTCGTCCCGCCGGCGACGAGCTTCGTGTTCGTCAGGGTGAACGTGTCGTCCGCGCTCGTGCCGACGGCCGTGATCGTGTCGAACCCCGGCCCGCCGTCGAGGTGGTTCACGTCGGTGGCGGCTTCCGGGTCGCCGGCGGCCGCGCCGTTCAGCACGTCGTTCCCGTTGCCGCCGAAGAGCTGGTCGGTCCCGTCGTCGCCTTCGAGTTCGTCGTCCCCGTCGTTGCCGAATAGCGTGTCGTTGCCGCCGCCGCCGTCGAGTTCGTCGGCCCCGGCCCCGCCGACGAGCGTGTCGTCCCCGCTGCCGCCGGACAGCCGGACCGTGCCGGAGAACGCGGCCGCGTCGAGCACGTTGGCCCCGCTGCCGCCGGCGAGGAACGCCTTCTCGACGCTCAGCAGCGTGTCCGCCCCGAGGCCGGTCAGGCCGGCGTTCGTCAGCTTGAAGTTGACGTTGTCGGATTCCGTCACCTGGTCCGTGCCGGCCCCGCCGTCGAGCGCGTCGTTCCCGGCGTTGCCGGTGAGGGTGTCGTCGCCGTCGCCGCCGAGGAGCGCGTCCGCCCCGCCGTTGCCGCGGAGGGTGTCGTTGCCCGGGCCGCCGTCGAGGCGGTCGTCGCCGCTGCCGCCGAAGACGGTGTCGTCCCCGGCCCCGGCATCGACGACCGCGTTCGCGCCGAGCGGCTGGCCGCCGAAGCTCTCGGTGTCGATCCGGATGAAGTCCTTGCCGCCGAGGCCGAGTACCTCGACGCCCCGCAGCTCCGACGCGGGCACGCTCGGGACCGTCACCTTCGTGCCGGCCACCGAGATGAGGAGGTTCGCGACGCTCACCTGGTCGTTCGTCCGGCGGACGGTGATGGCGTCGGCGGCGTCCGTCCCCTCGATGCGGAGGAGGCCGTCGGTCAGGGTGGCGGTCAGGGCCGCCGCCGGGAGGTGGCGGTCTTCCAACGGGACGAACCGCGGGCGGAAGCGAAAGGCGTTCGAGTTTTTCACGGAATGGCTCCGGCAGAGTGTGTGACGGTGTCCGGTCGCGGACACGGAGCGGGAGGGTAAAACCCCACGTCTCCACCGAGGCCATCCGCCGCCGCGGGGAAGTGCGCCAACTTTCGGGCGCGGAAAAAAGTTGGCGCGGCGGCCGGGCGTTCGCGGATTCGTGGGGTGTGGCCCGCGATTCGACGAAAGGAAACTGGCCGTGGCACACTTCCACAAGATTCCGACGAACGAGGTCATCTCGGCCAAGCCGGTGACGATCGCCCGCGGCTCGATCACCGTCGGGCTGTGGGGGTACATCGACCCGAAGTCCGGCGAACTCGATGTCGTGTCGGACAGCCCCGGCGTCGTCGCCACGAAGGGCAAGGTCCGCGGGGACAGCCGCGAGTGGGTCATCACCGCGGCGACCAGCGGCCGGGCGCGGATCGAGGCCCGCACGATGGACCTCGGGCTGTGGGACTTCTTCGAGCTGACGTGTACCGCGGCCCCGACCGTCCCGGCCGGCGCGACGGTGGTGAGCGCGGAGGACCGGGCGGAGGTGTTCGACGCCCTGCGGACCGGGAAGATTCTGGGCGGCGGCCAACTCTACGCGGTCGAGAAGGCCGGGAAGTACAACGACGGCGCGCGGGACCTGGTGCTGGCGGACGCCATGTTCCCGGTGCTCGCCGCCCTCGCCCGCGGCGGCCCGCTGGAGCTGCTCAGCCTGATGCGGTTCAACGAGGGGCCGCACGGCCGGGCGAAGACGGACGACGTGGCGATCGGGTCGGCGATGGACATCAAGGCGTACGCCAACGTCCCGATCAACCTGCTGAACGGGGACAACGTGGAGAACGCCATCGCCGGCGTCGTGAAGGTGATCGACAACCTGCCGCCCGGCAAGTACGCGCTGGGGCTGCCGCGGCCCAGCCCGCGGGCGAAGGGGCCGCCGATGCCGAAGAAGGACGTGTTCCTACCGGTGGACCCGCCGCGGGGGTGGCCGATGCCGCGGGTCGGGTTCCCGCTCGGCAACCCGACGCCGCAGTTCGTGAACCCGGACGCCGCGGACGCGGTGAACGCGGCCCTCGCCCGCAACCCGCGGGCGACGTTCGACCGCATGTTTCAGGACGCCCCGGACCACCTGCATTTGGAAGTGATCTCGGCGCGGTCGGAGTGAGCCAGCCCCGGCCCGCCCGCCGGCCGCGCGTGGGGGCGCGCGGCACGGCCGGGCGGCCGGGCGTTCTTTCAACCTTCCTCTCGGAGGCCGTCATGGCCAACTACCGCATCGGAACCGACGACCCGACCTTGAAGCCCGACCCCGGCGCGGGGGCTTGGAACTCCGTACCGAAGCAGCTCAAGTACCGGCTGCTCGGCGCGGAGATCGTCAACCACCTGCCGCACGCGGCGGCCGTCGTCGGGATCGACGCGGCGAAGAACATGCTGCACTACTTCGGCAACACCGGGGCCGACCTGACGATCGACCTGGCGAAGATGCTCCAGGACGTGCCGGCCGCGCAGGACGCGTTCAACACCGAGTACTGGGCGGCCCGGAAGTTCGTCGAGTCGCTGCCGCCGGGCATTCACGCGATCACCTCGGAGAAGGTGACGCACGGGTACAACGCGAAGGCCGACGGCGTGAACTGGTACTTCGCCATCGGCGGGTACTCCGTCTGGGGCAAGGGCACGGCCGACGTGGCGAGCGTGGGCGGCGCGGCGTCGTACCTGCTCGACTTCGAGTTCAAGTTCTTCGACCGGTACAACTGGGACGCCGGCAAGTCGGTGACGCTGTTCGGCGTCACGATCACCGATTCGTTCATGGGCGAGTTCCACCGCCAGGGGCTGGCCCGCGAGTTCAACTGCGTCGGGTCGCTCAAAAGCCGCCACGCCTGGGGCGCGGCCCGGCCCGCGCCGGCGGCCACGCCCGCCCCGGCCCCCGGCGTGCGGCCGCCGGCCCCGCCCGTGCCGACGAAGCTGGCCACCTGAAATCAACATCGAGGAGACTGTGTCATGTCGAAACGAGGCGACGTGTGGGAGAACCCGGCGACCGGCGAGCGGGCCGTCGTCCTGGTCGGGACGGCGGAGACGCGCGGCGACCTGCTGATCGCCGACGTTCACGTCCGGCCGGGCGGGGGCGTCCCGGCCGAACACCACCACCCGGACATCGAGGAACGGTTCACCGTCCTCCAGGGGCGGGTCGGGTTCAAGGTGGCCGGCGTCGAGTACGCCGGCGAGCCGGGAATGTCGGTACTCGTGAAGCCGGGCGAACCGCACGACTGGTGGAACGCCGGGGCCGACGAGGCCGTCGTCCGCGTCGAGGTCCGGCCGGCCGCGCGGTTCGAGGCGATGATCCGCACCATCTTCGGGCTGGCCCAGGACGGCCGGGTGAACGCGGAGGGGATGCCGGGGCTGCTGCAACTGGCGGTGTTCGCGCGGGAGTTCGACGACGTGATCCGGTTCACCCGGCCGCCGCGGGTCGTGCAGCGGGCACTGTTCGGCGCGCTCGCCCCGGTCGCGTGGCTGTGCGGCTACCGCGGGTCGTACCCGGAGTATCTAACGCGCGAACCGGCGAACGTCGGGTCAGGCGAGTGGGTGGAGCTGCCGGCGTAGCGGTGGTTGCAAACCTGGGACCGCGGGCGTCCCGCCCGCCACGGCCCCAGCCAGTTGAGACAGCTCCCCGCGGCCGAGAAGGTGGGCGGGCGGGACGCCCGCGGTCCCAGGTGTCAACCGCTGCGAATCGACTCACCGCGCCGCGTCGGCCACGCGCTGCCAGAACGCCCGCCACGCCGTCGCCTCGTCCGGCGGTAGCGCGGCCAACGCCGCCTCGTCCCGCACGGCCGCGAGGTCGGCGTAGTGCTGCCACTTCCGCAACATCGCCGCCGGGGGGCGGCTCTCGAACTCGGCCGTCAGCCAGTCGAGCGCCTTCGCCCGCCGGCCGGCCGCGACCGCCGACCGCGCGGCGTCCACCCGCGACGCCGTCGCCCCGGCCGCGACCGCCTCGGCGTAGAACGCGGTCGCCTCCGCGTGCCGCCCCTTGCCCCGGCACACCCGCGCGAACCCGACGCGGGCTTCCGCGTCGCGCGGCCGGTCGCCGGCCGCGAGGCGGGTCTCGTACTCGAGGAGCTGCTCGCCGTCACGGACCCACGCCTCGGACGGCAGCTTCCAATTCTGTTCCTTCTTCCCCAACTCGTGACCGCACCGGAGCGATGCCAGCGACTGCTCGAACTGCCCGGTCTCGCGGAGGGCGAACCCGAGGTGGCAATGCACCCGCGCGTCGTCCGGCCGCAGGCGCAGGGCTTGGTCGAAGACCGAGACGGCCTCGCGGTAGTCCCCGATGTCCGTCAACCCGACCCCCAGGTTCAGCAGGTAGAGCGGCTTCGCCGGGTCGAGCCGGACGGCCTCGCGGAAGTATTCGACCGCCTCCGGCATCCGGCCCGCCCGGTGGTAGCAGACGCCGAGGTTCTGCTGGACGACGGCCCGGCCCGGCCGGACGGCGCGGGCGGCGTGCAGGTAGCCGACCGCCTCGTCCGGCCGCCCGGCCCGGCCGAGGGCGTTGCCGAGGGTGAAGTTCAGCCAGAAGTCAGCCGGGTGTCGCCGCTGCGCGGCCTTGAGCATCGCCTGCCCCTCGGCCGTCTCGCTGAGCAGCCGGCCGACCCGCGACACGAGGCCGGGCGACAGCTCCGGCATCCCCAGCTCGACCAGTCGCTCGCGGAGGCGGGTTTGGATTTCCGGCACGCCGGCGTTCGCGGGGATGCCCGCCAGCACCCGCTTCCATTCGTCCGGCTCCGCGGCGCGGGCCACGGCCCGCATCACCGCCCGGTGTCGCGGGTCGTAGGTCGCGAGGAAGTGGAGGGTCGAAACCAGTTCCTCCCGGCTCGGCGAGGCGATCACGCGGCGGGTCAACTCGGCCTCGTCGGCGGCCGCGAAGTCCAGCCCGTAGCCGCGGACCGCCCGGTGGTACGCCGCGACGGCCTCGGCCCGGCCGTGCCCCGGCTCGTCGCTCACCGTCGCCCGGTCGAGCTTGATCTCGTCCAGCGCCGCGGCCAACTCCAGTTCCCGGCCCGCCTCCGCGACGACCGCCCGTAACTCGTCCAGGCCGAAGTCCTCGACCTCCTCGTTCGCCCGGTGCAAGAGCGCCTTCGCCTCGGCCCAGAGGAACCGGTCGCGGAGGGCGGGAACCTGCTCCAGCACGCCCCGCACCCGGCCGCGCGCCTGTTCCTGCAACAATTCTTGCTCCGCGCGCCGGCGCGCCTGCTGGCGGTCCAACGACCACAGGCTGCCGAGGGCCATGACGAACAGCGCGACGGCCAGCGCGACGATGGCCGCCTCCCGCGGCCGCCGCCGGCACCACCGCAGGCCGCGCTCCAGCCGGCCGGCGCGGCGGGCGCTGATCGGCTCGCCGGCCGCCCACCGGCCCAGGTCGTCGGCCAGGTCCGCGGCGCTGCCGTACCGCCGGGCGGGTTCCTTCTCCAAACATTTCAGACAAATCGTCTCGAGGTCCGCCGGAACGCGCGGGTTCAACTCCCGCGGCGGCCGGGGCGATCGCTCGACGACCGCCGCCAGCGTCGCGAGCGGCGAGTGGGCCAGGAACGGCGGCTCGCCGGTGAGCAGCTCGTACAGCACCGCGCCGAGGCCGTACACGTCGGTCGCGGTCGTCACCTCCCGGTCGCCGCGGGCCTGCTCCGGGGCGATGTAGCTCGGCGTGCCGACGACGCCGGTGCCGACGGCCGGCCCGGCCGTCGGGTCGAACCGCTTCGCCAGCCCGAAGTCGGCGACGTGCGGCTCCCCGGCCTCGTCGAGGAGGATGTTGGACGGCTTCAGGTCGCGGTGCAGGACGCCCCGTTGGTGCGCGTGGTGGACGGCCCGCGCCAGCGTTTCCATCAGCCGGGCGGCGGCGCGGGGGTCGGCGGTCGGCCCCTGGACGCGGTCGAGCAGGCTGCCGCCGGGGTAGAACTTCATACCGAAGTACGGCAGCCCGTTCTGCGCGCCGACCTCGTAGACGGTGACGATGTGCGGGTGGTTCAGCCGGGCGATGACCTCGGCCTCGCGGCGGAACCGGGCGAGTTCCTCGGGCGTCGCCTGGCCGGGGAGCAGCGTCTTGAGCGCGACCGTCCGGTCGAGGGCCGGCTGGTACGCGCGGTAGACGACGCCCATCCCGCCGCGGCCGAGTTCGTCGAGGACCTGGTAGCCGGGGACGGTCGGCCGTGCCGCCGTTGGGGAAGGGTAGGGCCGCGTGGAGAGCGACGGGTCCGGGCTGAGCCGCAGCCGCCGCGGGAGGTCGTCCCGGAACTGCGGGAACCGGGCGTGGTACTCGTCCGCCGCGGCCGCGCCCTGCCACTGCCGCCGGAGGGCGAACTCCGCGGCGATCAGTTCCAGGACCGCGGCCCGGTCGGCCCGCAGGGCCGGGAACCGCGTCAGGTAGTGTTCGACCCGCGCCCCCTCGCCCCGCCGCAGCCGGAGGTCGAGATCGACGTGAACGAGTTCGTACAGGAGTTGGGTGTGACCCTCGGCCGGCAGGAAGTGCTCGATCGTCGGCCGCGCGTCGGCCCGCCACGCGGCCTCGAACCGCCGGATGACGGCCTCGTGCTCGTCCGAGAAGTCGGCCGTGTCGTTTCGGAAGGAACTCATCGACGGGGAAACCCCTTCGGGCAATCACAGGGGGAATGGGCTATCGGCAGACCGAGAGAATAGTGGTCCTATCCGCAGTCGCCCATCCGAAGTAACTGGGCGTGAACCCGCTCCCGCAGCCGTTGCACGCTCCGTAACGCCCGGCCGAGGCGGAGGCTGATCTCGGCCGCCGAATACCCTTGCAGGCAGAGTTCCAGGACCGGCCGGTCGGACTCGTCGAGCGTGCCGAACAGCGCCTCGACGGTTTCCGCCAGGACGGCCGCCTCGGCCGGCGACGGCTCACGGTCGGCCACGGCCTGCCAGAGCGGCTCCGCGTCGGCGTCGGCGTGGGCCTCGCGGCCGATGTCCCGGCGGGCCGCCCGGTGGTAGCCGACGCGATCCGCGCACTTGCGGACGGTGATCCGGGTGAGCAGGCCCCACAGGCTGTTCGCGTTCCAGATTTGAACGCGGCCGGCCCGGTGGCGGACGAAGAAGCTCTTGAACGCGGACTGGACCACGTCTTCCGGGTCGATGCGGTGGGCGAGCGGCCCGTGAATCCGCCGCCGCGCCAGGGCCACGAGCCGCCGTCCGAACCGGCGGAAAACGACTTCGGGTTGCGACAGTTCGTCCGGCTCCGGCGTGGTAATCGTTGACATCTCTCTCCCTCCCGTGGGGCTCGGACGACGGCCCCGTAAGGGGTCAATCCCCGCGACCGTCCGACGCGGCCAACTTTCCGGGTGATGGTTCGACGGGACGCGGCCCTTTCCGTCGCGGCCGCGGTTTACGTGACGTGCCTGGGCGTCTTCGAGGGGTTGTACTTCTACGCGAACGGGTTCTACGCCCGGCCGTGGGCGGTCGTGAGGGAGACGGCCGGGGCGGTCGCGTTCCCGTTGGCCGCCGGGCTCGTCGTCGCCGCGCTCCGGACGCCGGGCCACGGTCGGCCCGTCAGTCCGCCGCCTTCCTCCGCACCGTGACGAAGAACGCCCCGCACAGGTCGCGGCCGTCGGCGTCCGCGAACCATGCCTTGAGTTTTGTCGTCCCGGCCGGGAGCGTGACGCGGAGCGTCGCGGCCGTCGCCTTCGGGTCGGCCGTCGCCTCGACCGGCAAGTCGCCGACCTTCAGCTTCCCCCGCGCGATCGTCGGGAAGCTGGCCGTCACCAACTTCGCCTTGTTCGCCGGCGACTTCGCGCTCGGCTCGTACTTGGCCCCGAGGGCCGCGCCCGTCTGTTCCGGCCATCGGCGGAGCGTGAACTCGTACACGCCGGCCTCCTCGATGCGGACGTGCCAGTGTCCGCCGGTCGGCCCGCCGACCGCTTCCCGCACGAACCCGGTGTTGTCCGCGTAGATGCCCTCCCAGTCGCCGCTCGTTAGTTCCACCACCGGCTGCTGCTTCGCCCCGAGGCTCTGCGGCACGAAGTCGCTCAGTCGCGGCTCGACCGCCGCCCACCACGTCTCGTAGTACGCCTTCAGGGACGCCACCACGTCCGCGTGTTGATCGGCGACGTTCTTCGCCTGCGCGCGGTCGGCCTCCACGTCGTAGAGTTCTTCGCCCTTCACCAGCCGCCACTTGCCGCGGACGACGCACGAATCGAACTTCTTCGGCGTCTGCCCGTACTGCACCACGAAAGTCCGTTCCGGCAGCTCCTTCTGCGTCCCCTTCAGCAGCCCGGCGAGGCTCGCGCCGCGGAACATCGCGTCGGCCGCGGGCGTCGCCGGTTGCTCGACGCCGCAGAGTTCGCAGAGCGTCGGGAAGAGGTCGGTGTTCTGCGTCGGCACGGCCACGTCGCGGGGGTCGCCGAACCCGCCGTTCGGCCACCGGACCCAGCACGGGACGCGGTGGCCGCCCTCGTAGTACGTCGTCTTCCCGGCCCGCAGCCCGGCGTTGAACGTCGCCACGCCCGCCGTCCCGCCGTTGTCCGTCATGAAGATCACGATCGTGTCGTCCTTCAGCTTCCGCTCGTCGAGGAACTTGTCGAGGTCGCCGAACCGCCGGTCGATGTGCGCGATCATGCCGAAGAACGCCGCCGGGCCGCGGCCCCGGTACGGCTTCACGAACTCGTCGAGTTCGACGTGCGGCGCGTGCGGGGCGTTCGTCGGCAGGTAGCAGAGGAACGGCTCGCCCTTCTCCTGGCAGGTCTTCATCCAGTCCATCGCCCGGTCGAACCAGAGGTCGGTGCAGTGGCCGCGGAACGGCTTCTCGACGCCGTTGTGGTGGAACCGGCCGTCGATCAGCGGGCGGTCGAACTCGGCGGCGCTCTGGAGCAGCCCCCACGCGAGGTGGTACGCGGCCTCCTGGAACCCCTTGTCCATCGGCCGGTGCGGGTAGGTGTCGCCGAGGTGCCACTTGCCGAAGAGGCCGGTGCGGTAGCCGGCCTTCGCGAACACCTCCGGCAGCGTCGGCAGCCCCGGCCGCAGGAACGTCCGCCCGGCCGTGACGGACGTGGCCCCGTTCCGCAGCGCCGCGAGGCCGGTCATGAGCTGCCCGCGGGTCGGCGTACACATCGGGCTGACGTGGAAGTCGGTGAACCGCACCGACTGTCTCGCGAACGCGTCGAGGTGCGGCGTCTTCAGCACCGGGTTGCCGGTGAACGAGAAGTCGCCGAGGCCCTGGTCGTCGGTCATGACGATGAGCACGTTCGGCCGTTTCGCGGCGTCGGCGGGGAGACCGAGCGCGAGTAGGAACGCGAGAGAGAGGAGGAGTCGCATGAGAGAGGTTCCAAAAAAGGTTCACCCTGTCCCGTTCCGCTTGCAGCCGAACAGCCCGCGGTCCCGGATCAGCTTCACGACCGGGTCCGGCACCATCTTCTCCCACAGGTCGTTGCCGGACGCGATCATCGTCAGCACCTCGCGGCTGTCGATCTTGAGGAACTCCGAGTTCAAACTCTCCAGCCCGAGGATGCGGCCGTTCCGCACGGCGAAGTCGTACAGCGGCTTCGTGTCCGCCGGTAGCTCCACCGTCTCCACCGTCATTACCTGCCCGGTCCGGCGGTTCAGGTACGGGTAGAGGAAGAGCGTCATGTCCCCGCGGAGCAGCCGGCCGAGCGACTCCAGCAGCCCGCCGTCGAGGTTCGTGTAGTAACTCGGGTCGAAGATTTCCGGCACCGTCACCGTGCCCATCGCGAGCGCCAGCGGCTTCGTCGTTTGCCGGCGGAGGTGGGCGGCGAGGCGGTAGAACTCGGAGAAGTCCGAGATCAGCACGTTCAGCCCGCACGCCCCCATCGCGTCGGCCCGGCTGAGGAAGTCCCGCACGTCCGGCCCGCCGGTGTCCTTGCCGCCCATCAGGTTCCGCATCGTGATCTCGGCCACCGTCACGATGTTGTCCCGGTCGGCCTCCGGCAGCAGCTCCCGGAACCGCCGCGTCGCCGCCTGGAAGATGTCGAGGTTCACGTGCGTGACCGGCCGGAAGCTGCCCCGCTCGACGAGCGCCGGCTTCTTGTGCAAGAGGTCGCTGGACAGCAGCACCTTCCCGTTCGGCCCGAACATCGCCGCCTTCGACAGCTTGTTCCGGACCAGGCTCAGGCTCATGAGCCGGTTGTCCACGGCCCGGAACCCGATGCCGGTGAACTCGATCAGGTCGATCTCGATCCGGCTGGAGTTCAGGTCGTCCATCAGCGACTGGATGAACTGCTCCGGCTCGTGGTGCAGGAAGAACGCGGCGTACAGGAGGTTCACGCCGATGATGCCGATGGTTTCTTGCTGAAGCAGGTTCGACGGGTCCATCAACCGGAAGTGGATGATGACCTGCGACTCGGCGTCCCGCGGGTAGACCTGGAACCGGACGCCCATCCACCCGTGGCACTCGTTCGTCCCGGCGAAGTTCCGGGCGGACACGGTGTCGGCGAACGCGAAGAACGACGTGGTGTCCTCCCGGTCGTTGGACAGCCGCTCGATGTTGAGCTTGTACTCGTGGTCGAGCATGGCCTCCAGCCGCTCGCGGCTGACGTACCGGCTGGCGTGGCCGTAGATGGCGTCGCTGACGGCCATGTCGTAGGCGGACATGCTCTTGGCGATCGTCCCGGCCGCCCCGCCGACGCGGAAGAACCACCGGACGACCTCCTGCCCGGCCCCGATCTCGGCGAACGTCCCGTACCGCCGGCTGTCCAGGTTGATGCGGAGCGCCTTGCCGTGCGTGTCCGGCCGGGCGGTGTCGAGCTTGCGGATGGTGCTAACGCTGGTCATCGGGCGGCCCCCACGGTTGGGGGCACTATACCGGCGGGGGCGGCGAACGGCCCGCCGTTCCGCTCTTTGAAACGGTGGAACGAAGCGCCGAGGGGCGGCCGACTGCCCCGCGCGTGGCAGCTGCGTGCGCAACTCCGCGGGCAGCCTTTCGCGGAAGGCGGTTTTCGCGGTCGATTTGCCCGGCGGGATGATTCCGACCCGTTGGCACGGGCCGTGCAATTACTCAGGCATCGGCGGGTGTGGATGAACAGTAGTCAGGTGAGTGGGCGACACCAGACTACATATCCCACCCGCCGATTTTTTCGTTTCCCGACTTCGCGATCTCCCGACACGCTCGTCGAGTTCCGTCGGCGCACGGGTTGCCCGCTTCGGCAATACCTTCCTTTCCCACCGTTATCGTTAAGGTCGAACGGCCATGACCCAAAAGCCAGACGCGCCGACCGGTTCCCCCTCCCCCGACAGGAACCCCAGCAAGGGCGGCGAGACGCACCAGACGGCCGCCGGTAACGCCCCCGTGCTCACCACCAGCCAGGGCGTCCCGGTCGCCGACGACCAGAACACGCTCCGCTTCGGCCCCCGCGGCCCCGCCGCCCTGGAGGACTTCCACTTCCGGGAGAAAATCTTCCACTTCGACCACGAGCGGATCCCGGAGCGGGTCGTCCACGCCCGCGGCGTCGGGGCGCACGGGTACTTCGAGAGCAACGGCGAGCTGGAGGCCGTCAGCCGCGCGGCCGTGTTCAAGAAGGGGGAGAAGACGCCGGCGTTCGTCCGGTTCTCGACCGTGGCCGGGAGCAAGGGGTCGGCCGACCTCGCGCGGGACGTGCGCGGGTTCGCGGTGAAGATGTACACGAAGGAGGGGAACTGGGACCTGGTCGGCAACAACATGCCGGTGTTCTTCATTCAGGACCCGATCAAGTTTCCGGACATGGTCCACGCCTTCAAGGAGGAGCCGGACCGCGGGTTCCCGCAGGCCGCGACCGCACACGACAACGCCTGGGACTTCATCTCGCTGACGCCCGAGTCGATGCACATGGTCATGTGGACCATGTCCGACCGGGCCATCCCGCGGTCGCTGCGGTTCATGGAGGGGTTCGGCGTCCACACGTTCCGGCTGGTGACGGCCGACGGGAAGTCCACGTTTGTGAAGTTCCACTGGAAGCCGAAGCTGGGGATGCAGTCGGTCGTGTGGAACGAGGCGGTGAAGATCAACGGGGCCGACCCCGACTTCCACCGCCGCGACCTGTGGGACGCCATCGAGATGAAGGCGTTCCCCGAATGGGAACTCGGCGTGCAGCTGTTCGACGACGAGTTCGTGACGAAGTTCGCGTTCGACGTGCTCGACCCCACGAAAATCATCCCGGAGGAGGACGTGCCGGTGAAGGTCGCCGGCCGGCTGGTGCTGGACCGGAACGTGGACAACTTTTTCGCCGAGACGGAGCAGGTCGCGTACTGCACGCAGAACGTCGTGCCGGGGATCGACTTCTCGGACGACCCGCTGTTGCAAGGGCGGAACTTCTCGTACCTCGACACGCAGTTGAAACGGCTGGGCAGCCCGAACTTCACACACATCCCGATCAACGCGCCGAAGTGCCCGGTCATGAACTTCCAGCAAGACGGGCACATGGCGATGCGGAACCCGAAGGGGCGGGCGAACTACGAGCCGAACTCGTGGGGCGCGGCCGGCGGGCCGCGGGAGTCGCCAACGGCCGGGTTCCAGACGTTCCCGGTGCGGGTCGAGGCGACGAAGCTGCGGGCGCGGTCGGAGACGTTCGCCGACCACTACAGCCAGGCCCGGCAGTTCTACGTCAGCCAGACGCCGATCGAGCAGAAGCACATCCAGAACGCGCTCGTGTTCGAGCTGAGCAAGGTCTCGCGGGTGGACATCCGGGCGCGGATGGTGTCCCACCTGATGAACATCGACGACGGGCTGGCCGACGCCGTGGCGAAGGGGCTGCGGCTGAAGGAGATGCCGACCGCGGCGACCGCGGCGAAGCCGACGCGGAAGGACCTGAAGCCGTCCGACAAGCTGAGCATCATCAAGAACGGCCCGAAGGATTTCGCCGGGCGGAAGGTCGGGGCGCTCGTGACGGACGGCGTGGACGCGGGCGTGCTGGCGGCGCTGCGGAAGGCGGTCGAGGCCGAGAAGGCGGTGCTGAAGCTAATCGCGCCCGAGGTCGGCGGCGTGAAGGACTCGGCCGGGACGTGGCACGACGCGGACGAGAAGCTGGAGGGCGGGCCGTCCGTGGTGTTCGACGCGGTCGCGGTGCTACCGTCGAAGGACGGGGCGGACGTGCTGGCGAAGCTGCCGGCCGCCCGCGACTTCGTCGCGGACGCGACGGCGCACCGGAAGTTCGTCGGGTACGCGGCCGCCGCCACGCCGCTGTTGGAGAAGGCCGGGGCCGCGCTGGACGAGGGGTTCCTGCCGCTGAACAAGGCCGCCGAGTGCGAGGCGTTCGTCGCCGCGTGCCGGAAGGTCCGGTTCTGGGACCGGGCCGCGGCGGAGCGGTAAGCACCCTGGGACCGCGGGCGTCCCGCCCGCCACGGCCCCAGCCGCTTAAGACTGATCCCCGCGGCCGGAAGGTGAGCGGGCGGGACGCCCGCGGTCCCAGGGACCGGCCGTCAGTCGTGTGGATACCCACGATGCAAAGGAGGGGAACGATGTTCCCGCACCGACGGTCCATGCTCGCGGCGCTCGGGCTGACGTTCCCGTTCGCCCTCCCCGCGCGGTCGGCCGCGGTCGGCCCGCCGCCGGAATTACGGTTCCGCTCGTTCGAGGAGGCCGTCCGCCGGGCGTTCGCCGGGATCGACCCGCGCGAGGACCGGCCGTGCCGTCGGGTGGAGGTCGGCCACTCGGACGTGCTACAGACCGGCGTGCAGGGCTGCCACAACGACCGCCCGTTTGCCGGCTTCCCGGCTGGCCGGTTGCGGATCGTCGGCGTCGGGTCGGAACCGGGGCCGGTCGTCGGCGGCGTGCGGTTGTACGTCGCCACGGTCGATGTTCTGCTCGCGGACGGGACCGACGGCCCGAGCCGGCCGTTCGATTTCGCGTCGCTGCCGCCCGCGCCGGTCCTCTTCACCCACGCCTGACCATGCCCGGAACGAGCCAGACCCTGCACGGCAACGCCCCGGACAAGTGCCCGGTCGCGCTCTTGCTCGTGGATGTGATTAACCCGCTCGACTTCCCCGAAGCGGACCAACTGCTCCGCCACGCGGTTTCGGCCGCGGACCGGCTGGCCGACCTCAAGGCGAAGGCCCGGCGGGCCGGCGTCCCCGTCGTATACGCGAACGACAACTTCGGGAAGTGGCGGTCCGACCTGTCGGCCGTCGTCGAGCGGTGTACGGAGACCGGTTGCAAGGGCCGTCCGCTCGTCGAGAAGCTACGGCCCGACGCGGACGATTACTTCGTGCTGAAGCCGAAGCACTCGGCGTTCTTTTCCACGACGCTCGACACGCTGCTCCGCTACCTCGGCACGCGGGCGCTCGTACTCGGCGGGTTCGCGGCGGACATCTGCGTGCTGTTCACGGCCAACGACGCTTACATGCGTGACCTGCGGCTGGTCGTCCCGGCCGACGGCGTCGCGTCGAACGAGGCGGCGGATCGAGATGCGGCCCTAGCGCTGATGCGCCGCGTGTTGAAGGCCGACACGCCCGCCGCCGCGGACATCGACTTCACGACGCTGCTCCGGTCGTGAGCGGCCTCACTTCTTCGGTTCAAACCCGCTGCGGATCGTCCCGTCGCGGCCGATGAGCGGTTGCGGCTTCTCGACCCTGCCGAGCGGCCGCGAACCCGGAGCCGGGCCGTCCAGGCCGAGGTCCGGTTCCATCGCCGCCATCAGCCCCTCCAGCTTCTTTACCACGGCCGGATGGTCGGCCGCCACGTCGCGGCACTCGCCGATGTCGTCCTTCAGGTCGAACAGCTTCGGCTTGTCCGCCTTCATCGCCGGCGGGCGGTGCAGCTTCCAGTCGCCGTGCCGGACGGCCTCCAGCCGCAGCCCGCGGTAGTAGTAGAACGTCTCGTGCGCCGGCTTCGCGTCCTTCTCGCCGAACAGGTGCGGCCGGATGTCCACGCCGTCGAGCTTGCGGTCGGCCGGCGGCTTCGCCCCGGCCAGCGCCGCGACCGTCGGCAGCACGTCGATCATGCCGACGACGGCGTCGCACGTCGTCCCGGCCGGGACCTTCCCCGGCCACCACGCGATCGTCGGCACCCGCATCCCGCCCTCCCACGTGCTCGCCTTGTTCCCCCGCAGCGGCGCGTTCACGCTCCGCGGCGTGCCGCCGTTGTCGCTGGTGAAGACCACGAGCGTCCGCCCCGCGAGGTCGTGCTTGCGGACCGCGTCGAGAACCCGGCCGACGCCCCAATCGACTTCTTCAACCCAGTCCGAGAACAGGCCGTGCGGCGACTTCCCGGCCCACGCCTTCCCAGGATACAGCGGGAAGTGGACGGCGTTGTGCGGCAGGTACAGGAAGAACGGCCGGTCCTTGTTCGCGGCGATGAACGCCGTCGCCTCGGCCGTGTAAATCTCGACGAGCGACTGCTGGTCGTCCGGCCGCACCCGCTTCACGACCGTCCCGTTTCGCAGCAGCGGCAGCGGCGGCTGCTGCACGGCCCCGGCCTTCGGCTTCGGCAGCGGCTTGCCGAGGTCGCTCTTCACCCCGTCCTCCGGCGGCCCCATGTCGTTCGAGTACGGCAGCCCGAAGTGCAGGTCGAACCCCTGCTCGTTCGGCAGGAACTCCGGCTGGTCGCCGAGGTGCCACTTGCCGACGATGGCGGTCGCGTACCCGGCCGCCTTTAGCAACTCCGCGACCGTCACCTCGTTCGGCGACAGGCCGACGGCGTCGTTCGGGAACAGCACGCCGGGGATCGGCAGGGCGCGCTTCGGGTAGCACCCGGTCATGAGCGCCGCCCGCGACGGCGAGCAGACCGGGGCGGCGTAGAAGGCCGTGAACTTGCGGCCCTCCTTCGCCATCGCGTCGAGGTGCGGCGTCCGGTTGATCTTCGACCCGAACGGCCCGATGTCCGCGTACCCGAGGTCGTCGATGTTGATGAAAATGACGTTCGGCTTGTCGGCCGCGTGCAGGAACCCGCCGCCGAACAGGGCCAGAGCGAGGAGAGGTCGCATCACTACTTTCCCCGAGGGTGTGGGGAAGAGTGTATCCGAACCGCGGGTCAGCGGCGGGGCTTGTTCGCGACCGGCGGGACGAGGGACACGACGACCTGCCCGCCGGCGGCGTGGACGTGGTTGACGAGGTACGCCACCTCCGGCTTGTCCGGCAGCCGCACGCCGACGGCCTGGCCCTCCCCGAACCCGAGGACCCGCCACTCGGCCGCCCGGACCCGCAGCCGGAGGCCGCCGGCGTGGGCCTCGTATTCGGCGAAGCACTTCATGCCGTCGAGCGCGATGACGCCCTTCATCCCCGCCCCTCCCCCAGAGGTTTGAACGCCCGCTCAGTAATGCGCCGCGGGCGGCGGCGGCACAAGGTCCGTTGCGGGCCGCGGTCCGTACCCTAACGGCATCCGCCGGGGCGTTCGACATGCTGCACCTGTTCCGCGTCCTCTTCTCGTACCTCGCGCAGTTCCTCCTCGGCCTCCGCTACCGCGTCACCGTCGCGGGGACGGCCGAAGTGCTGAAGCACCCCGGCCCGTACCTCATCCTGCCGAGCCACCCGGCGTACGTGGACCCGCCGAACGTCATCGCCCACCTGTGGCGGACGTTCCGGATGCGGCCGATGCTGCTCGAGACGAACTTCGAGTCGCCGATCCTCGCCCCGCTCGCGTGGCTGCTCCGCGCGATCAAGGTTCCCGAGACGGAGAAGGCTAGCGCCGAGGCCCGGCTGCGGGCGGAGAAGTCGGTTCAAGAAGTCATCGAGGCGCTGAAGGCCGGGGACAACGTCGTGCTGTGGCCGTCCGGCACGCTGTCGCGGGACGGCAAGGACTACCTCGGCGCGGCCCGCACCGCCGCCGACGTGCTGAAGGCCGTCCCGACCGCCACGCTCGTGCTCGTCCGCACTCGCGGGCTGTGGGGCAGTTCGTTCGGCTGGGCCTACGCCAAGAAGCCGCGGCTGATCCCGTCGCTCTTGCGCGGGGCACGACAATTACTCACAAACCTGATCGTCTTCATGCCCCGCCGCCGGGTGACGATGACGCTGCAAGCGTTCGCCGCGACCGAGCGGCCGGAGCCGACACGAGAGAAGCTCAACCCGTGGCTGGAGGCGTGGTACAACGCGGACGGCGGCGAGCGGCCGACGTTCGTGCCGTACCACTTCCTGTCCGGCCCGCGGGAGGTCGAGTTCCCGCCGCCGGTCCGCGGGGCCGACCTCGACGTGTCGAAGGTGAAGCCGAAGACGGTCGAGACGGTCACGCACGTGATCGAGGAGCACCTGAAGCGGCCGCTGACGCCGGAGGAGAACAAGGCCGAGACGACGTTCGCGCAGCTCGGCCTCGACAGCCTGGAAGGCATGGAGATCGCGCTCGCCGTCGAGCAGCACTCCGGGTTCAGCAGCGACGTGGTCCCCACCGGCATCGGGCAGCTCTGGGCGCTCGCGGAAGGGCTGCTCGAGTCCGGGCCGCCGAAGCCCGCGCCGAAGGCGTGGTTCGCCCCGCCGTCCGACACGCGGCCGCTGGAAATCCTGGGCGAAACCATCCCGGAGGCGTTCGTCAACCGCGTGCTGGCGAACCGCACGGAGGTCGCGGCCGCGGACGACCTCGCCGGGGCCGTCACCTACGAGAAGCTGTTCGTCGGCGCGACGGCGATGGCCGCCCGGTTCCGCGACCTGCCCGGCGAGAACGTCGGCCTGCTGCTGCCGGCGTCGGTCGCCGCCGACCTCGCGTTCCTCGGCCTGCACCTCGCCGGGAAGCTGCCGGTCGCGCTCAACTGGACGACCGGCCCGGCGAACCTCGAACACGCCGTCATCCTGATGAAGCTGCGGCGGGTCGTCACGTCGAAGCGGTTCATCGACCGCACGCAGATATTCGTCCCCGGCACGGAGTTCGTCTTCCTCGAAGACGTGCGGGCGACGATGGGCAAGTTCGAGCTGCTCCGCCGGCTGCTCACGCTGCGGTTCCTCCCCGGCGTTTCCAAGCGCTCGGCCCTGGGCGGCCTGTCAACGGACTGTCACCGGCCGGCGGTGGTGCTGTTCACGAGCGGGTCGGAGAAGGCCCCGAAGGCGGTGCCGCTCACGCACGCCAACATCATTGCCGACATGCGGGGTGCGACGCCGCCGCAGGAGCTGACGCGGGCCGACTCCGTCCTCGGCTTCCTGCCGATGTTCCACAGCTTCGGCCTGACCATCGCCGGGCTGTTCCCCGTACTCGCCGGCGCAAAGGTCGTCCACCACCCGGACCCGACGGACGCATCGTCGCTGGCGCGGAAGGCGGCGGCGTACAGGCCGACGATCCTGATCGGCACGCCGACGTTCGCCGGGTTCATCCTGAACCGCGTGAAGCCCGGCGACCTCGACTCGCTGCGGCTGATCGTCGTCGGCGCGGAGAAGTGCCCGGACGACATCTTCGACCGCGCGAAGCAGTTGGCCCCGAACGCGACGGTGCTGGAAGGGTACGGCGTGACCGAGTGCTCGCCGTGCGTGGCCGTGAACCCGGTGTCCGCCGTGAAGCGGGGCACGATCGGCAAGCCGCTGCCGAACGTGACGGTGTGCGTCGTCGATCTGGAGACGGGGGCGAAGCTGCCGGCGAACCAGATGGGCCTCCTCCTCGTCGGCGGGCCGACGGTGTTCCCCGGCTACCTCGGGCACGAGGGGGAGTCGCCGTTCCGCGAGATCGCCGGCGAACGGTGGTACGTGACCGGCGACCTCGCGGCCCTCGACGCCGACGGGTACATCGTGTTCCACGGCCGGCTGAAGCGGTTCCTCAAGGCCGGCGGCGAGATGATCTCGCTGCCCGCGCTGGAGGAGCCGTTCGCGAAGTTGTTCCCGCCGACGGACGCCGGGCCGCGGGCGGCCGTCGAGGGCGTCGAGCGGGACGGCGGGCGGCACGTGGCCCTGTTCACGACGGAGGAGATTTCGCTCCGCGACGCGAACGCGGTGCTGCAAAAGGAAGGCTTCCGCGGCGTGATGCGGCTCGACGAGGTGCGGACGGTGGCCGCGATCCCCGTGCTGGGGACGGGCAAGACGGACTACAAGGTGCTCCGCGGGATGCTCACCGTCGGGAATTGAGCCGTCCGCTCAGGAAACGTGTGGCTGGAAGTTCAACCGGGCGTCGGGATGGGGCAGCACGTCGTCGGGCACGTCCTGAATCCTCACCCGCCACACCGCCGCGACGGATTGGTCCGCCTTCAAGTCGAGGACGTAGTGCCGGGGCGAATCGGTCAGGGCCGGGCGGAGGGGGTCCGTGCCCGCCTTGAGCCGGTCCAACTCCGCGTCGGCGATTGGAACCAACAGGTACCGGTCGAGTTCCGCGGAACTGCAGCACCAGTGCGCGAGAAAGACCGTGCCGGATTCCCGGCCGACGGTGAACGTTTTCGGCCCGTCGTACCAGACCAGGATGTCGAGTGGCTCGAACGGCTCGAACGACTTGGGCGGTTGTATCTGACCCACAACGGTCCACATGACTTGTCTTCCTTCCCCCGTGCTATACTACGGCGAAACCGTTCTCCCGGATGACGTTTTGACACGGCCACCATGTGGTGTGGGTGTGGACAACCCCCGGCGTTTGCTTGATCCGTCCGTGGTGCGAGCCTAGCACCCCCTCGGCAACATGCGAGCCGAGCTGGGGGTAAATCCTCATCAATTGCCGGGCGTCCGACAAGCTCAGACACACCGACATGCCCCACCGCCGGCACTGCTCGGGGTGGTTCGGGAACTTACCCATTTCTACCGTGGTCTGGAAGTCCGAGGCCATCGGCGGGTTGTGGGCCACGACCCGAAACACCGTCACGTCGTTCGGGAACCGCGAGTCCTCCGGCGGGCAGCCGCTGGGGATGTTTTGAGGGAATATCGGCATACTTCACCACACGTCGCCAGTAAAACGGTGACAAGAATGTGACTGGCACATTGAACAGAGTTCGGGGGAAAGTATCAACAGAAAAGTGTTTCGTGGCCGACGACGTGATCGCCAGGTCATTCGCGGCTACCGTCCCGGTTCCGCGGCAGGGTCGGGATGACGGCGGACTTCGGCCCGAGGAACTCGAACCGGGCGACCGTCCGGTTGCCGAGCGTGACCCGCTCCTGGAACATGGTCAGCGGCCGCACCCACAGGCCGGTGTCGTCCCCGTGCAGCGGCCGGTAGACGACCAGCGACTCGTCCGTCTCGCTGTGCCGGGCGACGCCGATGACCTCGTACTCGCCGCCCTTGAAGTGGCGGTACTTTCCCGGCCGGAGGGGTTCGGTCATGGCAGGCGGTCCTTCCGAGATGGGCTGTTGCCGTTATAGCACGGCCGCCGGGGCGTGAGCAAAAAATGTCGAACCCCGACCTGCTGTCCGCCCACCTGCGGGGCGAGCTGTTCGCCGTCTGCCAGGAGCCGGACGGCGTCTTGCGCGCCGGCCCGCCGCTGCCGGCGGCGGTGTTCCCCGGCTCGTTCAACCCGCTGCACGACGGGCACACGGCCCTCGCGGCCGCGGCCGCCCGCGCCCTCGGCGGGCCGGTCGCGTTCGAGCTGAGCACGGCGAACGTGGACAAGCCGAACCTGGACGAGGCGGAGGTCCGCCGCCGGCTGGGGCAGTTCCGGGATGTGGCGGCCGTGTGGGTGACGCGGGCGGCGGCGTTCGAGAAGAAGGCCGACCTGTTCCCCGGCGGCACGTTCGTCGTCGGGTTCGACACGGCCGTCCGGCTGATCGACGCGAAATACTACGGCGGCGAGGCCGGCCGGGACGCCTGCCTGCGGAAGCTGCTCGACCGCGGCTGCCGGGTGCTGGTCGGCGGCCGGGTGCAAGGCGGCGCGTTCCGCGTGTGGCGGCCGGACGCCGTGCGGCCGATCTTCCGCGACCTGTTCGCGGTGCTGACCGAGGACGAGTTCCGCGTGGACCGCTCCTCGACGGAACTGCGGGGGCCGGGGGTTCCGCCCCGGTAGTTCCCCCGCCTGCGACTCCTTTCGCACTTTTTTCGCATTTCTGGCGTCCGAACCGCGCTCGGCGGCCGCAGTGCCTTTCAAGAAGCACAGACGCGGAGAGAAGCCATGAGAAAAGTCGCAGCCGGTTTGCTCGTGTTGGCCGCGGTCGGCGGCGGGGCGGCGTGGTACTGGCCGCTGAACCGCTCGCCGGAGGTCCTCCGGCTGCCCGGCACCGTCGAGGTGCAGGAAGTTCGCCTCGGCTCCCAGGCCGGCGGCCGCGTCGCGGCCGTGAAGGTCAAGGAGGGCCAACTCGTCGAGGCCGGGCAGCCGCTCGTCTGGTTCGAGGCGGAGGAACTCACCGCCCGCCGCGACCAGGCGCAGCACAAGCTCGAATCCGCCCGCGCGGCGTGGGAGAAGGCCCAGCACGGGCCGCTGCCGGAAGAGATCGCGGAGGCGAAGGCCGTCGCGGAAGCCGCCGCCGCCCGGTACGCCCGGATGAAGACCGGCAGCCGCGAGGAGCAGAAGCAACAGGCCCGCGCCGACCTGGAAGCCGAACAGGCGAACCTCCGGCGGTCCGAGGACGAGTTCGCCCGGATCAACAAGCAGACCGTCTTCTCCGAACAGGAACGAGAGACTGCCCTGGCGAACCGGGACCGCGCCCGCGGCCGGGTGGCGGGCGCGAAGGCCGTCCTGGAGATCGCGTTGGTCGGCAACCGCGCCGAGGACATCGCCGAGGCGGCGGCCGAGAAGGACCGGTTCGAGGCGAGGTACAAGCTCGTCCGCCGAGGCGTGCGGGACGAGGACAAGGCGGCCGCCTACGCCGCCGTCGCCGAGGCCGAGGCGAACCTACGGTTCGCCGAGAAGCAGCTCCGCGAGGTCGGCGTGCTGGCCCCGGAGAAGTGCGTCGTCGAGACGCTGGCCGTCCGGCCCGGCGACCTCGTCGCGGCCGGGCAGCCGGTCGTCAAGGCGCTGCGGGCCGACGACCTGTGGGTGAAGGTGTTCGTCCCGTCCACGGAGTTGGGCAAGGTCAAGCTGAATCAAACCGTCGAGGTCGCGGTCGATTCGCATCCCGGCCGGCGGTTCGCCGGCGAGGTTTCCCAGATCGCAACGGTCAGCGAGTTCACGCCGCGGAACGTGCAGTCGCTCGACGAGCGGCGGCACCAGGTGTTCGCCGTGAAGGTCCGCGTCGCCGACCCGGACGGCGTGTTCAAGTCCGGCATGGCGGCGGAAGTCTTCCTCAACGTCTCGGAGGGGAAATAACGTGAGCAACTCCATCGTCATCGACCAGGCGTCGATCCGGTTCGGGACGTTCACCGCCGTCGAGAAGGTGTCGTTCAACGTGGGGCGGGGCGAAGTGTTCGGCCTGCTCGGCCCGAACGGGTCCGGGAAGACGACGCTCATCCGGGCGCTGTGCGGGCTGATCCGGTTCGCCGAGGGACGGGCCGAAGTCCTCGGCCGCGACGTGGTGAAGGAACCCGAAGCGATCCGGCAGGAAGTCGGGTACATGTCGCAGAAGTTCTCGCTGTACGCCGACCTGACGGTGCGGGAGAACATGGACTTCTACGCCGGCATCTACGGGCTGCCGTCCGCCGAGGCGAAGCGACGACAGCAGGAGCTGATCGAGCTGACCGGGCTGGGGCCGTACCTGGCCCGGCGGGCGGAACGGCTGTCCGGCGGGTGGAAGCAGCGGCTGGCGCTGGTGTGCGCCCTGCTCCACCGGCCGCGGCTGGTGTTCCTCGACGAGCCGACGGCCGGGATCGACCCGGTCGCCCGCCGCGACCTGTGGGACCTGCTGTTCAAGCTCGCCGCCGAGGGCGTCACCCTGTTCGTCACGACGCACTACATGGACGAGGCCGAGCGGTGCGGCCGCGTCGGCTACCTGTACCTCAGCCGGCTGCTCGCCCTCGGGTCGCCGGCCGAGTTGAAGAAGCTGCCGGCGGTCACGCCGCCGGGCACGCGGCGGCTGGAGATTCACGCCGAGAACACGGCGCAAACGCTCGACCGGCTCCGCAAGCTGCCGACCGTGCGGGAGGCGACGATCTTCGGCCAGTCCGTCCACACGCTGGTGGAAGAGGACGTGACCGCGACCGACCTCGGCCTGCGGGCCGAGCAAGTCCGCCCGATCACCCCGAACCTGGAAGACGTGTTCGTCACCCTGGCGAAAGCCCAACAAGCCGCGTGAGGTGTCGTTTTGGTTTTGTTCCCTCCCCCCTTGGGGGGGAGGGTTAGGGAGGGGGGTGAGC
>NZ_JCABYM010000098.1:0-33332 GCF_059499385.1 Limnoglobus sp.
CGGCCACCCCACCCGGCCCGGCCGGGGGGGGGGGTTTTTTCTGTGTGTTTTAAGGGGGGGGGGGGGTTATGGCACCGGCGCACGCCCCCCCCGACCCGTTTCCCTACTTCCCCTTTCGCCCCACAGCCATATCCCATCAACGATTTCTCCTCCCTTCACCGTGAGTGTGCGATGAGCGCGAAGATTGCCGCCGTGAAAGCCCGCGAAATCCTGGACAGCCGGGGCAACCCGACGGTCGAAGTGGACGTGATCCTCGAGTGCGGCACGCTCGGCCGGGCGGCCGTCCCCAGCGGCGCGAGCACCGGCGCGCACGAGGCCGTCGAACTCCGCGACGGGGACAAGAAGCGGTACCTCGGCAAAGGGACAACGAAGGCCGTCGAGAACGTCAACACCGCCATCGCCGCCGGGCTGAAGGGGATGGACCCGTTCGACCAGGTGGCCGTGGACAAGAAGATGCTCGCCCTGGACGGCACGCCGAACAAGGGCAAGCTCGGCGCGAACGCCATCCTCGGCGTGTCGATGGCGACGGCCCACGCGGCCGCGAAGGTGGCGAAGCTGCCGCTGTACCGGTACGTCGGCGGGGCGAACGCCGTTACGCTGCCGGTCCCGCTCATGAACGTGCTCAACGGCGGCAAGCACGCGGACAGCACCGTCGATTTCCAGGAGTTCATGATCGTGCCGGTGGGGGCGGAGACGTTCCGCGAGGCCCTGCGGATGGGGGCGGAATGCTTCCACTCGCTGAAGAAGGTGTTGCACGACAAGGGGCTGAACACGGCCGTCGGCGACGAGGGCGGGTTCGCCCCGAACGTCGCCAGCCCGGACGAGGCGCTGGCCACCATCTCGCAGGCCATCGAGAAGGCCGGGTACAAGCTCGGCGACCAAGTCGCGTTCGCCCTCGACCCGGCCTGCACGGAACTCTTCGAGGAGGCCAAGCACAAGGGCAAGGAAGGGTACTGCTTCTACAAGAGCGCCCCGGACAAGGTCATCAGCAGCGACGAGATGATCGACCTGTGGGCGACGCTGGCCGCGAAGTACCCGATCGTGTCGATCGAGGACGGCCTGAGCGAGGACGACTGGGCCGGGTGGAAGAAGCTCACCGCGAAGCTCGGCGGCAAGATGCAGCTCGTCGGCGACGACCTGTACGTGACGAACACGGAGCGACTGAAGCGGGGCATCGCGGAAAGCTGCGGGAACAGCATTCTCGTGAAGGTGAACCAGATCGGCACGCTGACCGAGACGCTGGAAGCCGTCGAGACGGCGAAGCGGAACAAGTTCACGGCGATCCTGTCACACCGCAGCGGCGAGACGGAGGACACGACCATCGCCGACCTCGCGGTGGCGACGAACTGCGGGCAGATCAAGACCGGGTCGGCCAGCCGGACGGACCGGATCGCGAAGTACAACCAACTCCTGCGGATCGAGGAGCAACTCGGCGCGGCGGCCGTGTACGGGGCCGAGCTGCGGAAGTAACGATGCCCACGTTCCTGAGCGACCCGTCGCTGGTGCTGTACGCCCTGCTCGGGGTCGCGTTCATCATTTCGTTGGCCGTCTGGTCCCGCCGCCGTGACCGCAAGAGCTTGCTCGCGGTCGGCGGGGCCGGCTTGTTGCTGCTCGGCCTGTTCCTCCTCGACCGCGCGTTCGAGAGTCCGCGGGAGGAGGCGAACCGCCGGATCGAGACGCTGGCGGCGGCGGCGACGGCCGTGAACCCGGACCTGTTCGTCGAGCAACTATCGCCGTCGTTCAAGCACAACGGCGCGGACCGCGAACGGGTGCGGACGGCCGGCTTCTGGAACCTGATCCGCCAGCACAACGCCCGCGTCGCGGTCTGGGGGTTTGGCAAGGGCGAGTTCGAGGAGATCGGCGACAACGAGATCGAGATCGGGTTCTACGTGAAGGGCGAGGCCGCGGGCTTTCAAGGGGCGCTAATTCGGCGGGCGAAGGCCCGCTTCGTCCGCGACCGGGACAGCGCGTGGCGGGCGAAGGGGATCAAGTTTTTCTCCGTCGAGGAGAACCGCGAGGAACCCGTGCCGGGGTTCCCGTGATAGTAGTAGGCACACTCCGTGTGCCGTCTCCTTCACGCCGCGGAGAACTAGTACGAAGTCGCTGCGACCGACGGCAGACGGCACACGGAGTGTGCCTACTACTATTTCGCCGGCAACCCCTGAATCCACTCCATCGACACTTGTAGCGCGCCGCCCAGGGTCGGTGTGAGCAGCCGCAGCACGCCCGCCGGCTGCACGCCCGCGTCTACCAAGCACGCGATCGTCCCGGCCACCACGCCCGTCGCCACGGCCGGTGATTGCAGCGCCCGCGCCTGCACGTCCGGCTTCACCCGTAGCAGCACGCCCGGCCCGGCCCCGGTCAGTCCGCCGCCGACGCCGACGGTCACGGCCGTCGTCGCGTCGCCGGGGATCGCTACGCCGCCCTCCCGCGGGGCGTAAGTGCTAAGCGCGAGCCGGCCCTTCGCAGCGTCCGTGAACGTGACGTAGACCCGCGGCCGTAGCTCGAACGCCGTCCGGGCCGTCGCCGCGAGCGTGTTCGTCGCCAGCTTGCCTTCGATCCGCAGGGCGTACCGCCCGGCCACCGGGATCGCGATTTCCAGTGTCTGCTCGTAGACGGCCGCCGAGAACGTCCGCTGAATCCGCGTCGCCGGGCCGGTCGTTTGGGCCACGACGACGAGATCATCGGTCGCCGCTGTTCCGCCGGTCGGGTCGAGTTGCCGGAGCACCTTCAGCGTGAACGGGAACGACGCCAGCCCGCTCAACTCCGTCTCCGGGTCGCGCGGCTCCCGCCACTGCACGCTGAGCCGGACCTTCGCCCCGGCCGGGAGCGTGTCCGTCGGCTTGCCGTCCGCGTCGAGGACGGTCAGGAAGTTCAGTTCCCGCGTCCAGGTGTTCGGGACCGGATTCGCCGCGGTGGGGGCGAACTCCATGACGCCGTTACCGTCCGCGTCCAGGAACGCGCCGGTCCAGACGCTCCCGGCCGACGTGCTGCCGGCCTGCACCCACACCGGAACCTGCGGCTGCTTCCGCGCCCGCAGGCCGCTCCGCGTCGGCAGCGGGGCGAGCCGGCTGTCGAGCAACTTGCTCACCTCGTTCAGCCCGTCGTAGGCGTAGCCGTCCTCCCACACCAGCGTGTTGACGATGACGTTCGCCCCGCGCAGGTCCGCGAGCTTCTGCCCCAGGATCGTGAGGCGGTCGTTCTTCTCCTTGAACTTCTGCTCGTCCGCCTGCAGCTTCTTGAACGCCTCGGCCGCGTTCTTCCGCCGCGTCGCGGGCTTCTCGTCGTCGCTCAGGTCGGCGAACGCCCGGCGGTACTCCTCCTCGACGAGTTCGCGGCGGATGTTCAGCCGGTCGGCCTCCGCGCCGAGTTCGTCGCCGCGGGTCTGTACGGCCACGGACGCGGACACGTCGCCGAGGACCGTCTTCGCGACCGTTAGCAGTTGGTGGACGGCGACCGGGTCGAGCCGGACGAGCGTGAGGGCCGCCTCCGGCGCGGCCGCGTGAACGGCGAGCGCCGTCTCCGTGCCGCGGCCGCCCTTGCCGGCCGGCGTCGGCTCGACGGTCGGCGACAGCTCGGCCGTCAGGTCGAGGAACTGCGTGCCCTTCGGCAGCTTCGCCGCGGCCTCGTTCAGGTTCGGGAAGTCGGTCGCGAGGACGACGACCCGCGACCCGGCCCCGCGGTACCCCTTCGCGTGCAGGGCCGTCACGTTGCCGTCCTTCAGAGCTTGTTGAACCGCGGCCGCGTCCTTCTCGACGCCGGGCTGTTCGGCTGCGGTCCGCGGCAGGCGGATCGTGACCACGCTCGGGATTTGCGCGAGCTTCACCAACTCCCCGGCGGCGGGGACCCGGATCACGACGAAGTTACCGTAAACGCCCTCCATCGCGGCGCTCGGCACGCGGAGGCGGAGCAGCTCGCGGAGCGCCCGCGCCCCTTCCGGTTGCTCGGCGTTCATCACGAGTTCGGCGCGGATCGGCTTCGCCGCCGTCGCGGGGTCCGCGAGGTAGCTCCGCAGGTCGAGCGAATACTTCGGCGACGCGATCGCCTCCGGAAGCGGTGCGGGCGGCGGGACGGCCGTGCCGAGGTCCACGTCCTTCAGCACTTCCACGAGGCGAATCGGCAGCAGGTCGCGGAGCGGCAGGTTCAACTGATCGCGGGGGATTTCGCTGAAGAACCACCCGGACGGCTGGTCCCGCAGGTCGCGGAGCAAGTCGGGGACCTTACCCGCCGGGAGGACGCCGCGGACGACGGTGTAGCCGAAGTGGTCGTACCCCGCGAATTCGACGAACCCGAGGCGGCCGAGTTGCGCGACGACCTGGCCGTGGAACGTCCGCTGCTCCGCGAGGTCAAGGCCCGGCGTGATGCGGATGCGAATGTGCGTCGGCTTCTTCGCGTCGTCGGGCAGCGGCGTCTCGGCATCGCGGAGGAGGACCGTCTTGACCGCCGGGATGTCGAGCAGCTTCGCCGCGTCCTTCGCCGGGATGGTGCCGGCCAGCCGCTCGGCGGTCGGGTCGAACCGGTCGAGGTCGTCGTCCTCGCGCGGGTCGGCGACGAACCCGATCTTGCCGAGGGCGGCGGTCAGGTCGCGGTAGTCGCGGACCCGCTGGTTCTGCTCGGCCGCGATGCGGTACCGCAGATCGACGTGGTACTTCGCGGGCGGCGTCGGGTACTTCACCTGGGCGGCCGTCGGCACGGCCGTCAGGAGCAGCAGAATCAGCACGGAGGAACGAACCCGCATGGCGGCCTCGCGGCGAGGGACGGAACAGCTCATCTATCAGTATGCCCGCTGCCGCCGGATCGGGGAAGCGGCCGCGGGCGGACGGGAAGAGAAATGCGCCCGGCGGAACGTGCGGTGCGGGTTGTGACGAGAAAGCGAGCTACTACTGGAAGCTCGAAACTCTGTTCAGTCGATGCGGCGAAGTCGCCAGGAGAACAGTGCGGCCAACGCCAACAGGCACGCAAGAAGTAAGCCTGGTAAGAAGACGAACCACCGCGCTGCTCGTCGGTCTACGCCTAGCAGCGAGAGATAACCTTCGATAACAGGACCGAGGCAAAAGCAGACGTTAGCCAAAACAGCGGCTCGCAGCAGGAAGCCGTAAAACGCGGGATCAAACAGATCGGACCCGGCCAACAGTACCACGACAAAGCCGAGGACTGCGTTGTACGCGAGTCGCATCCGTTCCCACGCCAGGAAAACCGCGCGGGCTGAATCGGCCGTGGTCCGCAGGCCAGGGTCGGAGTCGTTGTCCATTTATGGGAACTCTGAACGAGTTACTTCACCTGCGTGTTCGTCAGCTTGCCGAGGTTGTCGAACAGCCGGACCAGGGACGCCATCAGCTTCTTGAAGTCCCCCTCGTGTAGGCTTTCGTTCGGCGCGTGGGCGTTGCTCGCCGGGTCCTCGATGCCCACCAGGAGCGCCGGCGCGCCGCCAAATAATTCCGCCAGCGGGCCGACGAACCCGATGCTGCCGCCGCACCCGATGCCGACCGGGTCGCGGTCGAACCCGACCCGCAGCGCGGCCAGCGCCGCCTCGAACGCCGGGCCGTTCGGGTCGGTCATCCACCAGTCGCACCCGGCCCCGTGCTGCGTCACCTTCACCTCGCAGCCGTAGGGCGGGTTCACGGTCAGGTACTTTTGCATCTGCGCTACCACGTCCGCCGGCTTCTGGTCCGGCACGATCCGGCAACTCACGATCGCGCTCGCCTTCGGCAGCACCTGGTTGGACGCCCCCTTGATGCTGCTCGCCTCCTGCGCGATGACGGTCGCGGACGGCCGCCGCCACGTCTGCTCGTACACGCCGAGGCCGGCCTCCATCGCGAACTGGCAGCCGGGCAGGACGCCGAGTTCCTTGCGGAACTTCGCGTCGTCCCACGGCAGCTTGCGGAACGCCGCCTTCTCCGGGCCGGTCAGCGGCCGGACGCTGTCATACAGGCCGGGGACCGGCAGCGGCTGGTTCGGGGCGAACAGCTTCGCTAGCACGACGTTCAGCGCCAGCGCCGCGTCCGGCACGGCCCCGCCGGCCATCCCGCTGTGGACCGGGATTTGCGCCGTCGTCACTTCCACGAGCAGCGCCACGATCCCCCGCAAGGAATACGTGATGCACGGCAGCCCGACCTCGATGTTCTCCGTGTCGCACACGACGATCACGTCGGACTGGAGCTTCTTCTTGTGAACGTCGAAGAACTTCATGAGGTTCTTCGACCCGACCTCCTCCTCGCCTTCGACGACCATCTTCACGTTGACGGGCAGCTGGTTGCCGGTCTTGCGGTACGCGGCGATGGCCCCGAGGAACGCGGAGATGGCCCCCTTGTCGTCGGCCGCGCCGCGGGCGAACAGGCGGCCGTCCCGCCGGGTCAGCTTCCACGGGTCGGACCGCCACTGCTCGATGAAGTTCACCGGCTGCACGTCGTGGTGCGCGTACAGGAAGACGGTCGGCTTCGTCGGCCCGGCGTCGAGCCACTCGCCGTAGGCGTAGGGCAGCGAGTTGCCGACCTTCAGCACCTCGACGTTCAATAGGCCGGCCTCGCGCATCTGGTCGCACGTCAGGGCGGCGGTGCGTTCAATCTCGGTCTGGTGTTCGCCGTCCGTCGAGATGCTTTGCACGGCCACCAGGTCGGCGAGGCCGCGGATGATGTCTTCGTGGTGCTTCTGGAGCCAGTCGAGCGCCGGTTGCATGCGAGTTCCTCCGTGGGGATGGTTGTACTTTACCGCGGGCCGGCGGCGGGGTAAACCGAGCCACAGGTCGGAAGGCGCGAATCCTCAAGAATGGGAATCGTCATGGCGTTCGGCTCCCCGGAAGCGGCCCCCCAACGTGAGAAGTCCCGACTCGGCTGCCTCGCGTTTGTTGCCCTCTTGACCGGGGCGGCGGTCCTCGTCGGCCGGCACTACTGGGAGGGTCTTCAAAAAGGTGCCGCCAGATCGAACGCTTACGACGTACTCGCCGCCCAGCGAACGGCATGGAACGACGGCGATCTTGCCAAGTTCACGGCCACGTACCGCCTCCACGAAGACCTGACCTTTTTCAGCGAAGGGCGTGCCTACAAGGGGTGGGAACAGGTGAACGAGCGGTATCGGCTCATGTACGGCGGACGGCCGATGGGCGAGTTGGCTTACGACGACGTGACGATTGATGTGCTCAACAGCGATGCCGCCATGATCCGCGGCAAGTGGACGGTCAAGTCGGACGCCGGGACGCGGACGGGGCTGTTCACGATGCTGGTCCGCAGATTCCCGTTGGAGGACTGGAAGGTCGTCCACGATCACATGACCATCGGCGAGATGCGATAGCCCCGCGGCCTTAGATGCTCGCCGGGTCGAACTCCGGGATTTGCGTGAACGCGATCCGCGTCGGCGCGGTTTCTTCGCTTCCGCAGAGCGTGCCGAAGTGCAGCGTGTTCTTGCCGAACTGCCGGTTCACCTTGTCCATCGTGTGCGACACGGCCGTCAGGTCGTGATCCTGCCCGAACAACGAGGGCGTCGTCATCGCGGCCGGCGTCAGGTCGAACAGCACCATCGCCACCTGCTTCGGCTCGCCGGGCGACCGGCACTCCCAGAGCTTCTCGAACGCTTGCAACAGCGAGAGCGTGTCCTGCGTCCGCAGCACCTTGCAGCTCGCGTCGAACCGGTTCCCGTCGTCGTACCGGACGCTGACGCCGAGCGCCCCGCACCAGTAGTCGATCGTCCGCAGCCGGGCCGCCGCCTTATGGACGAGCTTCACCATCACGCCCCGCGCCCCGGTGTGGTTCCGTAGCGCCGGCGGCAGGACGTGCGAGTGACTCACCGTCCGCCGCACCGTCGGCTTCTCGTACACCTCGTCGCCGCGGAGGGCGTGATACCACCGCTCGCCGTGGATTTTGCTCCCCCAGATCAGCGACATCGTTTTCACGTCCAGGCCGCAGAGTTGCTCGGTGTTGATGATGCCGTACTTGCGGAACCGGGCCTCCATCCGCCGGGCGATGCCGCGGAACGCCGTCAGTTTCACCGGGTAGAGGCGCTGGGGCAGCTCCTCCTTCCGGATGATCGTCAGCCCGTCCGGCTTCTGCATGTTGGACGCGAGCTTCGCCAGTAGGTGGTTCGGCGCGACGCCGATGGAGCACTTGACGAACTCCCCGGCCGACCGCGCGATCTCGGCCTTGATCTGCTTCGCCAGCCGCTCGGCCGTGACCGGGTGGCACTCGCTCTTGAGCAGCGTGCAGACCATTTCGTCGATGGAAAGTACCTGGTCGATCGGCAAACACCGGGCGACGGCCTTCACGATCCGGTCGTGGACGGCGACGTACCGCTCGTGCCGGGCCAGGACGAGCTTCAACCGCGGGCAGAGTTGCAGCGCCTCCCAGACCGGCGTGCCGGTCTTGATGCCGGTCCGCTTCGCCTCGTAGCTGGCGGCGATGCAGCACGTACTCCGGGCCATCACCGGCACGACGGCGACCGGCCGGCCCCGCAGCTTCGGGTCGTCCTGCTGTTCCACGGACGCGAAGTAGGAGTTCATGTCCACGAGCAACCGGCGGAGCGTCACGGCAACCCCTCCCAGGCGAACGGCACGGCGTAAGCGTGCCGGTGTGGGTAGTGAACAAAGTGTCACATGACCGAGGTTTAACTGAACATGCGTTCTCATGCAAAGTCATTCGCGGGAAAATTTCCTGAATTCCCGAACTTCCGCCCGCCGATACCGGAGACGTGTCGCCGTCCAACCTGCGTACCCTGCCCCTCTTGATCGTTCTGGCCCTGGGCGGCTGCGGCCGCACCGAGAGCCGGGACGTGGCGACCGTCCGCGGCCGCGTGCTGTTCCAGGGCCGCCCGCTGGCCGGCGGCGTGATCGTGTTCGCCCCGCACCCGGACCGCGGGGCGGCCGGGAAGACGGCCACGGCCGACATCGACGCGAACGGCGAGTACAAGCTGCGGCTCGACGGCCAGCCGTACGTCCGCGGCGGGTGGTATCGCGTGGCCATCGCCGACCCGCCGGGGTGGACGATCCCGATCCCCGGCGAGACGCCGCGGCTGTCGGCCGTGTCGCCGTTCCCGGACGCGCTGCGGCGGCCGGACAAGTCCGGGCTGGAGCGGGAGGTCGTCGTCGGCCGCGAGAACGAGTTCGAGTTCCACATCGAGGTGCGGTAGCGCCCGACTTCCGAAGTCCGGCTTCGACTTCGGAAGTCGAGGGGAAGAAGGGCGTGTGACGACCCGCGAATGCCCCCGCGGGGGATCGACTTCCGAAGTCGAAGCCGGACTTCGGAAGTCGGCAAGAACGTCTGGCCTCGCCGGGATTTGTGCGGTATATGACCCCTTGCCCCGCGGCGGGCACACTCTCACCCAGGTTGCGGTCGCGGCCGCGGAAACCGGAGGATCAATGGGGTTGCGGATGCGGGTTCACGACTGGGAACCCATCGGGCAGGCGATGCGGCGGTTCAAGAAGCTGGTCGAGCGGAGCGGGATGCAAAAGGAGCTGCGGGCGCACGAGCACTACGAGAAGCCGTGCGAACTCCGCCGGCGGACCGCGCTGCGGAAGCAGAAGGTCGCCCGCAAGGGGCAAGAGGGGAACTAACCCTCCTCCACCGCGAATCAAAAAAACGTCGGCCCGACGACCCCCGCCAAGCGAGGTCGCCGGGCCGACGTTTTTCACCCGCCGGCGGAAATGCCGCCGCCCCCCGGCCTAAGGATGGTTCGCGATCCTCAACGGAGCACGACTGTGACCACCCGCCCGGCCGTCGGACTGCTACTCCTCCTGTCGCTCATGCCGCCCGCTTCCGCGGCCGACGCGCCGGCGTGGGGGCAGTACGGCGGCCCGACCCGCGACTTTGCGCTCGCCACCCCGTTGCCGGCGGCCGGGAAAGGCGTTCTCTGGAAACGCAAACTCGGGCCGGGCACGTCCGGCGTCGTGACCGACGGGAAGCAACTCTTCACGATGTACTCCGTGCCGGACCCGAAGACGCCGAACCGCGGGGAGGAGGTGGTCGTCGCCCTCGACGCGACGACCGGCGAGACGAAGTGGGAACACCGCTACCCGGTCGAGCGGCTGAAGGGGCAGGAGACGTTTTCCGGCGACCCGGTCCGGCCGCAGGCGACGCCGGCCGTCCTCGGCGACCGGGTTTGTGCCGTCGGGTACGCGGGCAAGGTAACGTGCCTGGCGGCCGCGACCGGCAAGGTGCTGTGGGAAGTCGATCTGGTCAAGGACTACGCCGCGAAGCCGGTACAGTTCGGGTTCTCGGCCAGCCCGCTCGTTTACGAGGAGGCGTTCATCCTCCACGTCGGCGGGCCGAAGGCGGCGCTTGTGGCCCTGCGGCCGGACGGGACGGTGAAGTGGAAGTCCGAGCCGGGCGAGCCGAGCTACGCGTCGCCGGTCGTGGCGCGGTTCGGCGGCGAGGACCAGATCGTGCAGGTGACGCAGAAGGCGGTCGTCGGCTTCCGGGCGAGCGACGGGGCGGTCCGGTGGTCGTACCCGATGGAGAACCCCGGGCTGACGAACGTGCCCACGCCGGTCCCGCTGCCGGACGGCCGGTTGCTCGTCTCCGGGCAGGGCATGGTCGGCACGCGGCTGCTGAAGATCGAGGGGCAGAAGGCGACGGAGGTGTGGAAGACGAAGGGGAAGTTCTTCTACTGCAACGCCCTCGCGGACGACAAGGCGGTCTACGGGGTGACGGATGCCGCGCTCGTGGCGGTGTCCCTCGCGGACGGCCGGGAACTCTGGCGGGAGGCGGGGCAGAAGGACGCGAACCTGGTCCGGGTCGGCGACGAGGCCCTCGTCCTCCGCGGCGACGGGTTGCTGACGCGGGGCAAACTCGCCCCGGCCGGGCTGGAGAGGGCGGCCGAGGTCCGGTTACTCAAGGGCCGGTGCTGGACGCCGCCGACGGTCCTCGGCGGCGCGATCGTCGTCCGCGATCAGGCCGAGGTCGTCGCCGTGGACGGGGCCGCGTTCGCCAAGAAATGAATTACACCCGGACCGGCGTGCGGGTGGTGGCGGCCGCCGGGATCGTGTTGCTGCCGTGGTTCACCCGGTTGCGGCCGGCCTGCTTCGAGCGGTACAGCGCCTCGTCCGCCTCGCGGACCAGCGCGGCCGGGTCGGCCGTCGTCGGGGCGAGCGTGCTAACGCCGACGCTCACCGTCACCAGCCGCTGGTCCCACGCCACGGCCGCGACCGCCCGGCGGCACCGCTCGGCGAGAACCATCGCCCCGGCGAAGTCCGTGTCCGGCAGGATGATCGCGAACTCCTCCCCGCCGTACCGGGCGACCACGTCCGTCGTCCGGGCCGTCTCCTCCAGGCAGCGGGCGACCTGCCTCAGCACCGCGTCCCCGGCCGGGTGGCCGAACGTGTCGTTGAACGCCTTGAAGTGGTCCACGTCCATGAGCACGACGGACAGCGGGTGGCCGTACCGGACCGACCGGTCGAACGCCTCCGTCAGCCGCTCGTTGAACGCCGCCCGGTTCTTCACCCGCGTCAGCCCGTCCGTCACGGCCAGCTCCCGGAGCTTCGCGTTCGTCCGCTCCAGTTCCACCTGGTAGTCGAACAGTTGGTCCTCGTACCGCCGCTGCTCGGTCATGTCCCGGAGGACGACGGCCAGCAGGTTCTGCCCGCGGCTGGGGACGTGGCTGACGCTCACGTCCACGTCCGCGACCGACCCGTCCTTCCGCCGGCACTGGCGGCGGCCGAGCTTGTACTGCCCGTGCTTCAGGACCAGCTCGATCTCCGCGTCCAGCGACCGGCGGTCGAGCAGGACGAAGTCGTACAGCTGCTTCTCGGCGAGTTCGGCGAACGTGAACCCGAGCATGGCCAGGAACGTGGAGTTCGCCTGGACGACGTGCTTGGTGGCCAGGTCGAGCAGGAACACGCCCTCGGCCAGCCGCTCGATGACGCCGCGGAACTTCTCCTCGCTGGCCCGGATCACGTCCTCCGCGTGCTTCAGGTCGGTCATGTCCCGGACGACCAGGCAGAGCACGGCCCGGCCCTCGAGCGCCAGCAGGCTGCCGCTGACCGACACGTCGAGCGTCAGCCCGGACCGGTGGCGGTACTTGCGGAACCCGAGCGCCGCCTGCCCGCGGCCGGCGATCACCGCCATCTTCTCGTCGATGTCCGCCCGGTCGTGGGCGACGAAGTCGTACTGCGTCAGGGCCGCGACCTCGGCCTCGGCGTACCCGATCAGGTCGCGGAACGCCTGGTTCGTGCGGAGCACCCGGCGGGTGTCGCGGTCGAGCAGGACGACGCCCTCGGCCAGCCCGTCCACGACGCCGCGGAACCGCTGCTCGCTCTCCCGCAGGGCCTGGGCGGCCAGTTCCGCGGCCGTCACGTCCACGGCCATCCCGGCCAACACCCGGTTGCCGTGCGCGTCGGTGAACGGGAACTTGTACGAGTCCCACCGGGACGACGCGCCGTCCGGCGTCGGGACGGTTTCCACCAGCTTGACCGTCCGCCCGGTCGTCAGCACCTCCACGTCGATGGCGCGGAGCGGGCCGGCGATCTCCGGGGCCCACAGGTCGGCGTCCGTCTTGCCGAGCCAGCCGGCTTCCGGGATGCCGAACTTCTTGCAGACCGGGTCGTTGACGTACACGAACCGCCCGGCCTCGTCCTTCATGAACGCCATCGCCGGGCTGTTGTCCATGAACGCCCGGAACCGCGTCTCGCTGTCCCGGAGCGCCTGCTCGGCCCGTTGCCGCTCGGTCAGGTCGTGCCAGACGACGAGCAGCACCGACCGGCCGTGCAGCTCGACCGGCGTGAGCGTGACCTCGCAGGGGAACTCCTCGCCGTCCATCCGCCGGTGCAGCCAGTCGAACCGGTGCGACCCGAGGTGGCGGGCGGTGGCGTCCATCTCGACGCACTTCTCCAGCGACCGCCGGCCGTCCGGCTGAACCTCCGGCGACAGCACGGCCGGGTGCAGGGCGAGGACCTCCGCCTTGTCCTTGCACCGGAGCATCTTCACCGCCGCGTGGTTGCAGTCGATGATGCCGTCCGCCTCGTGGAAGATCAGGTGCGCGTCGGACGACTGCTCGAACAGGACGCGGAACGTCTCCTGCGTCCGCGTCAGTTCGTCGAACTGCCGCCGCGTTTCGAGCAGCCGGACGACCTGCCGGGAGAGGGCGGCGAGCGCCTCCCGCTGTTCGGGGGAGAGTTGCCGGGGCGTGCGGTCGATGACGCAGAGCGTGCCGAGGTTGAGGCCCCGCGAGTCGGTCAGCGGCGCGCCGGCGTAGAACCGAATCTTCGGCCCGCCGGTCACGAGCGGGTTCGCGGCGAACCGCGCGTCCTCCGCGGCGTTCGGGACGTGGAGCACGTCGCCGCCGAGGATGGCGTGGGCGCAGAACGCCACGTCCCGCGGGGTCTCGGCCGCGTCGAGGCCGACGCTGGATTTGAACCACTGCCGGTCGCGGTCCACGAGGCTGACGACCGCGATCGGCGTGCCGCAAATCCAGGACGCCAGCCGGGTGATGTCGTCATAGGCCGCTTCGGGCAGGGTGTCGAGGACGTTGAGGTCGTGGAGGGCGGCCAGGCGGGCCGCCTCGTTCCCCGGTAGGGGGGCAATCATCATGGGTAGACTCTGCGATCCAAGCCGCTCGACCGCTCGCCCCGTCGGGTCAGGCATTCCGACACGAAGCGAATGGTGATTCGGTCGGTTAACAATAGGTCACGGTAAACTCGCGGGAGAAAATCCGGAAGGTTTCCGAACCCGGCGACTGACGGCGTGGTGGAAAACTGCTCCGATGCGCGAACCGGTCGTTCGCGCCAGGCGGAAGTTAGCCGCAGGGTATTGATTCGTCCTGATACTTATTCACGGACCTGAGCGCGGGGATAGTCATGACCGGGAAGTACCTCTTCGGCCTCGCCCTCGTCCTGACCCTGTTCCCGACGGTCGCCGCCCAGGATCTGCCGAACCGGGCCGTCGCGCGGTTCGGCTCCCCTGCCCTGCGGCACGGCGAGCGGCCGTTGGCGCTCGCGCTCGACGCCGCGGGGAAGCGGCTCGTCTCCGGCGGGCCGGACGGGGCCGTGAAGTTGTGGGACACCGCCACCGGGAAGCTCCTCGGCAGCCACAAGGTCAAGGACGGGTTCGCCTCGTCCGTGACGGTCGCGGCCGACGGGTCGGTGATCGCGGCCGTGTTTGGCGATTCCCACGTCCACGTCATCGACGCGGCGACGATGAAGCGGGCGCGGACGATCGCCCTGCCGAACGCGACGACGGTCGTGCTGTCGGCCGACGGCAAGTTGCTCGCGGCCACGACGCCGCCCGGCCGGTTGCACGTCTTCGAGACGGTGAACGGGCTGGAGCGGTTGCAACCGCTGCCGGGCCGGGTGGCCGCGTTCACGCCGAACGGCGCGCGGCTGGCGCGGGCGGACACGGCGGAAAGCCTCCGCGTCACGGACGTGGTCAGCGGCGAATCGACGTTCGCCTGCACGCACCTGAGCGCCGACGGCGTGACCGGCCTGTCGTGGTCGGCGGACGGCGAGGCGCTCGTGTCGGCCGACGCCGGGCCGACGGGCCGTGTGCGGGTGTGGCGGCCGAACCGCGAGAAGCCGGTCGCCGAGTGGGTCGCCGACGGCGGCGTAGCGGTCTTTGCGAATGAACAGATCGTCGGGCTGAACGGGAAGCGGGTGGCGGTGTGGGACGCGGCCGGGAAGCCGGTGCGGGCGTTCGGGGCGAACGTTTCCGTCCTCGCCGTGTCTGGCGACGGCAAGGTTGCGGCGACGGCCGGCGGCGAGCCGCGGATTTCGATCTGGGACGTTGCGACCGGGAAACAGCGGTGGACGGAGCCGGACGACCTCGGCGTCATCCGCGACCTGGCGGCGTCGCGGACGGGCGAGGTGCTGGTCGCCGCCGAGCGCGGCGTCGCGGCGTGGACGCCGGGCGACCGGCCGACGGTGCGGGTGCAAACGCCGCCGAGTTCGCTCGCCGTCCTCGGCGGCTCGTGCTCGGCTTCCGTGGCCGACGGCAAGCTCGCGGTCCGCGAAGGGGCCGCGACGCGGACGTTCGACCTCGGTTCGGCGAACCCGTTGGCCGCGTGCCTGGCGGCGGCGGACGAATTCGTGTTCGTCAGCTTCGACGACAAGACGCTGAAGCAACTGGACGCGAAGACCAGCCGGGTGGTTCGTTCGTGGCAAACGCCCTCGACGGTCCCGGCGATGACCGCGACCCGCGACGGCCAGCTGCTCGTCGGCGTCGGCCGCGACGGGTTCGTTCGCGCCTGGCCGTTGACCGGCGGGCCGCCGCTCTGGTCGCTCCGCGTCGCCCGGAGTTTACGGCCGGCCGTGGCGGTGAGTTCCGACTCGAAGTTGGTCGCCGTCACGTCCGTGGTGCGGGTGGACGTGTTCGAGGCCGCGACCGGCCGGCGGCTGTTCCACGGCGACCGGACGTGGAACGACGGCCCGTTCCAGGCGGTCGCGTTCTCGCCGGACGGCCGGCTCGTCGCGGCCGGGATGCAGGGCAGTGCCGGCGGCGTGACCGTGTGGGAAACCGCCACCGGCTCGTTCGTCGCCCGGCTCGAGGGCGGCTGCGGGTCCGTCACGAAGCTGCTGTTCCTTCCCGACTACCGGCTCGTGTCCGCGTCCGTGGACGACAACCTGCTCGCGTGGGACCTGGCCCCGAAGCGAGCGGCCGCGTCGAAGGCGGAGTTGGATGCCGCGTGGGAGAAGCTTGCGGACCCGGCGGGCGAGGTCGGCTTCGCGAACGAGCGGCTGTTGGCCCACGGCGGCGAGAACGCCGTCGCCGTGATCGCGGCCGGTGTGCGGGGGATTCGCGAGACGCAGAAGAAGATGGACGCGCTCGTGAAGGACCTCGGCCATGCGGAGTTCGGCAAGCGGGACGCCGCGTACAAGGCCCTCCGCGACCTCGGCATGATCGCCGTGCCGACGGTCGCCGCCGCGATCGACGCGAGCGGCGACCCGGAGGTCGTGCAGCGGGCCGAGAAGCTGATGGCCGAGTTCGCGAAGAAGGGGTGGCAGTTGCCGCGGTACGGCCTATACGCCGACCGGCTGCGGGTGCATCGTGCGGTCTGGGCGCTGGAGCGGATCGGCACGCCGGCGGCGGTGAGGGTGCTCGACGAGATGGCCGGGCTTCCCGGCGGCGAGGGCGCAACCGCGGCGAAGGGGCGGCTCAAGAAATGACCCGACTTCCGAAGTCCGGCTTCGACTTCGGAAGTCGAGGGGCAGTGCAGCGATTTCCGACCCGTGCCGGCCCTGCGACGTTCGACTTCCGAAGTCGAAGCCGGACTTTGGAAGTCAGGCTCTCACTCCCCCACGATCCCGCGGTGAACGTCCGCCCGCTTCGCCTCGTAGGTCTCGTCGTAGCCGAGCACCAGCGGGTCCGGCTCCTCGCCGGCCGCGGCGCACGCCTGCGAGTAGACCGCCGGCCACCAGTTCTCGTGCTTCGTCAGCCCCTGGTCGCGAACCGTCGTCCAGTTGCTCAGAATGCGACTCCAGCACTCGTCGCCGTACTTCAGCGCCGCCTGCAACCCGCCGTACTCCGGGACGAGCCAGGTGCGCCCGATCTGGCTGTGCAGCACCTCGTCGGCCCAGTCGAAGTCCTGAATCGTCCGCATGATCGGCAGCCCGGACTCGGCGGCGACCTCGTACTCGTACCGCTTGCCGGTCTTCGGCATCAGCCCCTGTTCGATGAAGAACAGCACCGCGTGCCGCTCGGCGGGCGTGCATTCGGTGTTGAGCCGGTACGACCAGTTCCAGGTGACGCGGGCCGTCGTCCAGTCCACGCCGAGGGCGACGAACCCGACCTCGCCCATCATGGCGTGTCGGGCCTCGTCCCAGAGCTGCCGGGACATGTCGCGGTAGTACCCCCACGGCTTGCCCGGCGTCTGCGTGATGATCGACGCCATCATCTCCGGCACGTCGATCTCGCGGATGCGCTTGAAAAGCATCATGAGCGCCTTCGCCTTCGCCGGGTACCGCTCGCCGTACAGGAACGCCTCCGCGTTCACCCCCTGGTTCCAGTGGTCGGTGAACCGCTCGTCCCGCTTCGGGACGGAGTCGTAGACGAAGGGCTTGGCGGAGAATTTTGTTTCGTATAGTTCGTGCGATTCGACCGCGGTACCTGCGATTTCACCGGCTGCTTCGAGCATTCGATGAAGAGTATCATCCCATCCTTCTTTATTCTCTTTTGTCAGTAGACACTCAATCGAATCGGCACCACAATCGAGCATCTCCGATAGTTCCAATCTCGCAAACTTCAACACGCGACGGCTCGGAGCGTCTGTCAACGGATGTGTGTCGTTCATGTAGTCTTCGCAAGCATGATCGAGTGCAGGAATCGCGAACAAGTACACACCCCAAAGTAAATAATCCGTCGTCGGCGCGGCCAGAATCTCGTCGAAGAACGCCTCCAACGCCGGGTGCGGGACTTCGTCCAGCCCCAGCGGCGGCTCGCGCATCTCGGCCACCCGCGTTCGCAGCGCGGCGGCATGCTCGGCACACAGGTACGCGTGATGGCTGAACGCCGTCTTCAACTCGTAGATCGGCTCGGCCGTGATGCGGGCGGTCAGGATTTGGTGCAACCGCACGAATGCGTAGTGAATCCGCTTTAGCCGCCGGACGCACTCCTCGACGACCAGCCCCGGCTTGAGCGCGTCCTCGATCGAGCACAGCCCGGCGAGCGGCGGGATGCCCTTGTACGATTGGTAGTTTTCGAGCGGCTTCGGGGTTGACATGTGGCGGACCTCGCGAGCGGGGATAGACGGATTTTATAAAGTCTCAAACCGCGAATGGAAGAAGTCCGTGTTGACCGCGGCGTCGAGAGCGAAACACGAGGCCGCACCTGCCGAACCCCAGACTTCCGAAGTCCGGCTTCGACTTCGGAAGTCGATCCCGCCCAGGGGCATTCCTTCCGCCCGTCGGCGCTGGTCCCGCTCGACTTCCGAAGTCGAAGCCGGACTTCGGAAGTCTGGTTGCAGCCCCCCAACACCGTCGCGCCGCGCAACTAACTTCCTGCGCATGATTGCTTCTTGATCCGGTAAACTGATTCGAGTCTTCCTCACACCCCGCCGAGGTCATCCCACCCATGCACCGTTGCCTGCTCGCCCTCGCCGCCGCGTTCATGGTCGCCGCCGATTGGCCGGAGTTCCGCGGACCGGACGGCACCGGCCGCTACACCGGCCCGACGCTCGTGACCGAGTGGGGGCCGGACAAGAACGTCGCGTGGAAGGCCGACATCCCCGGCAAGGGGTGGTCGTCCCCCGTCGTCGTGAAGCGGAAGGTCTACCTGACGACGGCAATCCCGAAGGACGGCGGCCAGTCGCTGCACGCGCTCTGCATCGACGCGGCGACCGGGAGCATCGACTGGGATAAAGAGGTGACGTTCGCGGACAAGGACACGGCCGGCCGGCAGCACGGCAAGAACACCTACGCGAGCGCGACCCCCGTTTCCGACGGCGAGCACGTCTTCGTCCACTTCGGCCACATGGGGACGGCCTGCCTGACGCCGAAGGGGGACATCGTCTGGAAGCGGACCGACTACAAGTATTCGCCCGTCCACGGCACGGGCGGCTCGCCGATCCTGGTGGACGACTTGCTCGTCTTCAGCGTGGACGGTGCGGACCAGCAGTTCGTCGCGGCCCTCTACAAAAAAACCGGCGACGAGCGGTGGAAGACCGACCGGAAGTCGCGGGCGTCGAAGCGGTTCTCGTTCACCACGCCGCAGCTGGTCGCTCTGCACGGCCGGCGGGTGATCGTCAGCGCGGCGAGCGACTTCGTGGCCGGGTACGACCCGATCTCCGGCGCGGAGGTGTGGCGGGCCGACTACCCGGCCGGCGGGTACTCGCTGATCTCGCGGCCGGTGATCGCGGCGAACCGGCTCGTCATCCAGACCGGGTACGACACGGCCCACCTGTTCTCCCTCGACCCGGCCGGGACCGGCGACATCAGCGGTAAGATCGCGTGGTCCACGAAGAAGGGCGCGCCGCACACGCCGTCGCCGGTCGCGGCCGGCGAGGAGTTGTTCACCGTCACGGACAAGGGCATCCTGACCTGCTTCGACGCGAAGACCGGCGACGTTCACTGGTCCGAGCGGCTGGCCGGCAACGGTTTCTCGTCGTCCCCGATCGTCGCGAACGGCCGGCTGTACGTCACCAGCGAGGACGGCGTCGGCCACGTGGTCGAGGCGACGAAGGCCGGGTACAAGTCCGTCGGCCGGTCGGAGATGAAGGAGCGAACGTTCGCGACGCCGGCCGCCGTGGACGGGGCACTTTACTTACGGACGGAGTCGAAGTTGTACCGGTTCGTGGCGAAGTGATGTCGGCATCAATTCTCCGTGCCCGGCCGCGACCGAGTGAGATTTCCGCGCCCGCACCAGCAGCCCTCTCGCGATAAGGGGACGGCCGAAACGCGCAAGGATCGCTCCCGAGGAACTCCCCATGTTGATTAAGCGCTGGCTGGAACAGTTGAAGCACCGCACGCCGGCCGGGCCGCCGAGCTTCAAGCCGCACCTCGAAACCCTCGGCGACCGGGTCGTGCCGTATGCGTCGCCGTTCGGGTACGAGCCGGTCAGCCTGTTCGCCGTCGAGTGGGCGCTGTCCGGGGCGACGACGCCGCGGCCGGAGGAAGCGACGGTCGCGGCGTCGTTCCGGGTCGTCGCGCGGGGCGAGGTGTACGCCGGGACTGAGATGCGGGTCATGATCCGCGCGGTGGACGAGACCGGCCGGCCGGTCCGCGGGTACACCGGCACGGTCGCGCTGACCAGCTCCGACCCGGCGGCCGTGCTGCCGGACGACATCACGTTCACGACCGACGACCGCGGCCGGGCCACGGTCAAGGTCACGCTCAACACGGCCGGCGAGCAGACGATCACCGCGACCGACACGGCCTCGGACACGGTTCTCGGCACCACGACGGTCAACGTGACGGCCGCGCCGGTGGCCACGAGCTTCTTCGTCCGGGCGGAACGCGACGCGACGAGCGGGGCCGTCACCCGCGTGGCCGTCGTCGCCCTCGACGAGTCGAACCGGATCGCCACCTCGTACACCGGGACGGTCGCGCTCACCAGCACGGACGCCGGGGCGACGCTGCCGGAGAGCTACACGTTCACCAGCAGCGACCGCGGCGTTCACGTCTTCGAGTTCACCCCGTCCACCACCGGCGAGCAGACGGTCACCGCCACCGACACGGCCGACGCGTCCCTAACCGGCAGCGTCACGGTCAACGTCGCGGCCGCGCAGGTCGCCACCCGGTTCGCGCTCATCACCCGCCCGACGGCGGCGGCCGACGAGTCGGCCCAGGTGTACGTCGTCGCGCTGGACGACGGCAACCGGATCGTCCGGAACTACACGGGCACGGTCACGCTGACCAGCTCCGACCCGGAGGCGACGCTCCCGGAGCCGTACACGTTCACGGCCGCCGACCGCGGGGTAAAGGCGCTGACGGTGACCTTCGGCACGACCGGCAGCCAAACCGTGACCGCGACCGACGACTCGGCCACGCCCGTCACCGGGTCCGTGACGGTGAGCGTCGGCACGTCGAACGGCCGGTTCGGATTCGGCGACTTGTTCGGCCCGTTCCGACGGCGGCGGTAAAATTCAGCCCCGGCTGCGGCGGCGGGGACGGGACGGGGAGAAATCCCGACGCCCGCGCCCACCCCACGGCTTGGCCGGCGATGGGTGTGATGTACCATTGATGGTGGTTTCCGGCGCGCGTCCCCGCGCCCGTTCCCCATCCGTTTAGGTTGTTATGAACACACTCCTCGGCGTCCGGTTGGCGTTGGAATCGGTCGAAGAGCGGTTGACGCCCGCCCGCTTCGGCCCGGAGGTCGGCCCCCGCGGCCTGGCGGCAGAGATGCGGCCGGCGTTCGCGTTGCCGGGGAACCACGGACCTCAGAACGCGGACAGGAGTAACGACCGGGATCAAGACCGATCTGGTCCCGCCGCGGGGGACGTGTCGGGGCCGACAGCACCGGCGGCCTCCGGCCCGGTCGCGGGCGGGTCGTTCGGTCCGTTCGGTCCAACATTACCGGGGCCGGGCGGTGGCGGTTGGGGCGGCGGCGAACGGCAAGGCTCGCGGGATGACGATGACGATGGCGACGACCGGGCCGGGCCATCGGTAGTGGTCTTCGGCCGAGGCCGGGACGAGTTCGTCCGGCCGAACCTTCCGCCTTTCTTCGCTCCACCGTTTGAACTAATCTCCGAGGTGCGCGAGGCCCGAGAAAACGCCCAAGCTCCGGCGGCGCAACAACCGGTCGCCGCGCGGGTCGTCCCCCCGCCCGCCGCACAGGTTCGCGACGCCGACACGAGCGGCCCGACGGCCCGGCCGAACGGGATCACGGCCGCGCTGCTCGGCGATTCGTCCGCGGCTTCCCCGGTCCCGGCGCAAGCCGGCGATCCGGCCCCCGTGCCCGGCGCGGTGCAAGTCGCGGTCGCGGCGGCCACGCCGCCGGCCGCCAACGGGAACGGGGGGGCGTGGGCGGTGCCGTTCGCCGGCGCGACGACGGCCTCCCTCGCCGACGCGCCGCCGGCGGAAGACGCGATCGTGACCGACCCGCCGACGGCCGCGGAACCGACGCCGGGGTTCGTCGAGAAGGCCCTCGACGCGATTCTCCCCTACGGCGTGCCGGTCCTCGGGGCGCTGCCGCTCGCGGCCGAGTGGATCGAGCAAGGGGCGAACGACTTCCTCACGCGACTGGAAACGCTCGGCGAGGACGTGGTCGGCGACCTGCCCGCGTGGGAACAGGCGGCGTGGCTGGCCGGGGCGGTCCTCGTCCTCGGCGGCGTGACTTACACGGTCCGCGCCCACGCCCCCCGCCGGCGGCCGGACGCGCAGGCGTTCCGGTCCCGGCTCTCTCGCCTCGGATTGGGTGTCCCGACATGACGACCGGCCAGAACATCGACGACCTGCTCGGCAAACTGAGTCGCGGCGAGCTGGAGGTGGCGGAGGCGCTGTTCCACGCTTACACGCCGTACCTCCGGGCCATCGTCCGCCGCCAGCTCTCCGACCGGCTGCGGTCCCGGTTCGACTCGACCGACGTAGTGCAGTCGGTTTGGGTCCAAGTCGTCCGCCACCTCGCGACCGAGGGCTGGTCCATCGGCACGGAGGACCAACTCCGCGGCCTGCTCGCGACCATCGCGCGGCGGCGGTTGATTAGCCGCGTCCGCAAGGAGGACCACGGGCCGGAGAACGACCCGATCCCGCACGAGAACTGGGACGACGTGTCGCAGCACCGGTTCGAGCGGGCCAGCGAGAAGGCCCAGGCCGACGAGACGTGGGACCGGATGCTCGCCCTCTGCCCGCCGGAGCACCAGCAGATTCTCCACCTGCGGCGTGAAGGGCTGTTGCTGGAAGAGATCGCGGAGCGAACGGGATTGCACGAGGGGAGCGTCCGCCGCATCCTCCGGAAGCTGGCCCGCGAGCTGGCCGTCCGGCAAGGCTCGCTGCTCGACGCGGCGGACGAGTAACCGTCTCTTGTAGGGCGGGTCAAGGCTTTGCGCCGACCCGCCGCGTTTCCAGCCACTTCGGCGCTCTCGATGGTGGTTGCGGCCCCCTGGCGGGTCGGCGCAAAGCCTTGACCCGCCCTACAAATCCCGTCCCGGTGGTCGCATGAGTTCCGCCCTGAAACCCCCGCTCTCCGCCCTCGTCGAGCGGCTCGCCGACGAGATGGGGGCCGGGTGGGAAGAAGGGCACTTTCACCTCACCGAAGAGTTCCTCCGCCGCCACCCCGACCTGCTTCACCAGCCCGACGCCGCGATCGAGCTGCTCGCCGAAGAACTCACGCTCCGCGACGAGTACCGCCAACCGATCACGCTCGCCGAACTCGAAGCGCGGTTCCCGCAGTGGCGGGCGCAAGTCCAGGCACTCTGGGACTGTCAGCAGGTCCTCGGCCCGCGGTTCCTGCCGCCGGAATTTCCCGAGGTCGGCCAACGGCTCGGCGAATTCGCCCTGATCGCGGAACTCGGCCGCGGGTCGCACGGCCGCGTCTACCGGGCGAAGCAGTCGCCGCTCGCGGACCGGGCCGTCGTGCTGAAGGTCAGCCCGCTGGCCGGGGCGGAACACCTCTCGCTCGCCCGGCTGCAACACAGCAACATCGTCCCGCTCTACTCCGCGCACGAGTTCCCGGACCGGCGGCTACGGGGCCTCTGCATGCCCGACTTCGGCGGCTGCACGCTCGCGGACCTGCAACGCCGGCTGGCCGTCCCGCCGCTCGGCCGCGACCTGCTCCGCGCCACCGGGTCGCCGTCCGACGCCCCGGCGGACGTGACGTGCTGGGTCGGCGCGGCCCTCGCCGACGCCCTTCAGTACGCCCACGACCGCGGCATCTTACACCTGGATTTGAAGCCGTCGAACGTGCTGATCGCGGCCGACGGCGTGCCGATGCTGCTCGACTTCCACCTCGCCCGCGCCCCGCTCGAGGCCGGGGAGGTCGCGCCGACGTGGCTCGGCGGGACGCCGGAGTACATGCCGCCGGAGCAGGTGGCGGCGATGGCGGCGGTGCGGGCGAACGCACCGATCCGCACGCCGGTGGACGGCCGGGCCGACGTGTACTCGCTCGGGCAGACGCTCCGCGAATTCCTGGCCGCGACCGGCCGGCCGGCGTCGCCGGGGTTGGCCGACATCCTCGACCGCTGCACCGCGCCGCGGGCGGAGGACCGCTACCCGACGGCCGCGGCGCTGGCCGCCGACCTGCGGCGGCACCTGGCCGACCTGCCGCTGGCCGGCGTGCGGAACCGAAGCTGGGCCGAGCGGTGGAAGAAGTGGCGTCGCCGCCGGCCGGCCGCGCTGCCGCGGGCGTTCGTCCTCGCGGGAATCGGCATCGGCCTCGTCGCCGGCGTCGCGCACGTCGGGCGGTTGACGGGCCGCGCGAAGGCCGCGCTCGCCGACGGCCGGACGCACCTGGCGAACCGCGAACCCGCCGAGGCGGCGGAGGCGATTCGGACGGCGGAACAGTGGCTCGAAGGGCTGCCGTTCCAGTCGGCCCTCCGCGGCGAGATCCGCGAGACCGCCCGCGCCGCCGAACGAGAGGTCGCGCGGGACGAGTTACACGCCTTCGCGGACCGGGTGCGGTTCCTGAGCGTCGCCGAGCCGCTGACGGACGCGCAGCTCCGGAAGCTGCATTCCGAAGTGCGGGCCGTCTGGGACGAACGCGAGAAGCTGACGGCCGTGTTCGGCCGGACCGACGACCTGTTCGACCTGGGCATCATCCACACGGACCTGCACGTCCGTACTGCCGCCGACCGACCGGCCGCGGTCGGCGAGGCGCTGGCCGTGCTGGACGAACTCGAACGCCGGTTCGGTTCGACACCGGTGCTCGACCTCGAACGCCGGCGGCTCGGCCAACCCCCGACTTCGACCGGCCCCGCGCGGGCGCGGTCCGCGTGGGACCACGTCTGGGCCGGGCGGTCGCACCTGGCCGCCGGGCGGCCCGCCGCGGCCGTGCCGGAGTTCGAGGCCGCCCTTCGGCTCGACCCGGCGTCCTTGTGGGCGAACTACTATCACGGCGTCGCGCTGTTGCGGCAGAAGAAGCCGGCGGACGCGGCGGCGGCGTTTACCGCGTGCGTGGCCCTGGCCCCGCGGGCCGCGTGGTGTCGGTTCAACCGGGCGCTGGCGTACCACCAACTCGACCGCCCGGACGCGGCCCTCGCGGACCTCACGGCCGCCGTCGGGATCGACCCGGTGCTGTGGCCGGCGTTCTGGGAGCGGGCCGCGATTCGGTTGAAGCAGAAGGCGTTTCCGGAATCGCTCGCGGACCTGGGGCGTGCGAAGGCGGCCGGGGCACCGGCGGCGGAAACGCTCTACCGCACGGCCGTCGTCCGCCTCGCGGCGAACGACCGGGCCGCGGCCGCCGCCGAGCTGCGGCAATGCCTGGCGCTCGACCCCCGCCACGCGGACGCGGCCCGGCTGCTGGGACAATTCGAGAAAAAAGAATAATCCCGCGCCCGGTCGGCGCGCCGTCCCGCGATGAGTTTGGCAGAACAACGCCGCGGGAATGCGTGTCGGTCGGGTCGAGGGAGTTAGCGAGTGTAAGTTCGGTGTCTGTTTCTGCCATCGAACTTTCTTTCTCGGCTCGACCGGCACGCGTTCCCGCGTTGATAAATAGTGGAACCCGGAGCGGTAGCGACGGGGTGTTTGCCAACCAGACACCCCGTCGCTACCGCTCCGGGTTCCACGTTACGGCTCCGGCGATAGCGGCACGCGCTTCAGAATGAGTTCCCGTCGCTGCTGATTCTCCGCCGCCTCCTTCTGCCACATCAGGAAGCACGTCCCCGCCATCCCCGCGAGAAGGAAGATCACCACGACCATCGCCCAGTCGATCGCGGGCCGCGACCGCGGCGGGCGGCCGACCTCCACGGCCTCGCCGGCCGCGAACCGCTCCAGCACGTCGGCCAACTCACTGGCCGTCGCGAACCGCTGCTCCAGCGACTTCATCAGGCACTTCAAAACGATCCGCTCCAGCACCGGCGGCAGGACAGTGTTGTGGACCCGGGGCGGTTCCGGCTCCTCCGTGATGATCTGGTGCAGCAGCGAGAACTGGTTGTCCGAGTCGAACGGCAGCCGGCCCGTCAGCGCCTGGTAGAGGATGACGCCGAGCGCCCACACGTCCGTCGGCGGGCCGACCGACTTGCTCTTCCCCTTCGCCTGCTCCGGCGACATGTAGTACGGCGTCCCCATCACCGCGACGGACAGCGTGAGCGTCGAAATCGCCCGCTTCGCGAGGCCGAAGTCCACGACCTTTGGCTCTCCGTTTTTCGTGAACAGGATGTTCGTCGGCTTCAGGTCGCGGTGGACGATGTTGGCCGCGTGCGCGGCGGCGACGCCGCGGCAGACCTTCGCCAGCGTCGTCGCGATCACTTGCGGGTCGCGGGTCGTGCCGAGAACGTCGCCGAGGTGCCCGCCCTCGAGCAGTTCCATCACGAGGAACGGCACGGCCGCGGCCTGACCGGGGACCGCCGCCTCGCCGAAGTCGTAGACCTCGACGACGTTCGGGTGCTTGATGTCCGCGACCGACTGCGCCTCGGCCAGGAACCGGGAGACGACGTTCGCCTCGACGGTCTCGGCGTTCGGCAGCAGCTTGATGGCGACGAGCCGGTTCAGCCGGACGTGCCTGGCCCGGAACACGACGCCCATGCCGCCGCGGCCGACGGCGTCGAGCAGTTCGTAGCCGGGCACGGTCGGCAGGCCGAACGGCCGGGACGGGGTGGCCGACGGCGTCGAGTCGGGCGGCCGGGAGAGTGCGAAGTCGGATTCTACAAAGTCGGGGTTCTGAGCGAGTTCGGACATGGCGTCCCCACGATGCGCGAGCACGGTCCGGCGGGTACGGGTTGTGCGAGTCGGAAGTGCAACACAACGGGAGAATGAGAAATTCTCACGAAGACCGGGCGCGGCGACGGAAGGGATAAAGCGGAATTAGCGAGGTATTCCAGTGGCGGAGTTTTAGCGCTCGATGTGAACGGGTGTACCGGTAAAAGAATGTGTTCGCACTAAGGCATCTGTCCATCGACTCACGATGCTGTTATCCGCTCGGCTTCCCACGAATCTGGCGCGGTTTCGCAGCGGGTCTCGCTACTCGCCAGCCCCGTTCGTTGATCGATCCACCAACTCATGTACACGATGACATATCCGTACCCGTGGCAACGGCCGCACCCCGGCCGACCCGCGCGATTGGCGTAGACACAGTTGCAGTCGTAGCAAGGGGCGTTTGCCATGCGACGTATTGCACGAGTAAGGAAATCTCGTTCACCGCACGACAGACACGATTCGGCCCGTCGTGCAATCCGAGAACGGCAAGTCGGGCAAGTTCCGAATCGAGCCATCCTTCCTCCTCAAGTCATCGACTTTTCCGAAAACTCTCCACGTCATCTTGCCACACGCCCGCCCGCAGCACAAGGGGTGGGTGAGAAAACCCGCCACCCACCACCTATCACCCTTCACTCCTTCTCACCCCAGACCTTCGGCGTCACGAAGCCCTTCGGCTTCGGCTTCGCCCTCGGCGCGACGGCCTGCTTCGCGTACCCGGCGAGGACGGCCCGCAGCTCCTTCACCTTCTCCGGGTGCTTCGCCGCGAGGTTCGTCTTCTCGTAGGGGTCGGCCTTTAGGTCGAACAGCTCGACCGACTCCTTCTCGTCCTTCTTCGCGGCTTCGCCGTCCGGGTCGTCCTCGCCGCTCTTCGACACGAGCTTCCAGTCGCCGGCGCGGACGGCCCCGGTGGTCGGCGTCGTGTTCAGCAGGATCGCGGCGTGCGGCGTAGGTTTCCCCTCGGCCAGCACCGGCCACACGTCGAGGCCGTCGAGCGGCAGCTTCGGCTCGGCCGTCGCGCCGGCCAGTTTCGTCAGCGTCGGGAGCCAATCGACCATGTGAATCGGCTCTGTCACCGTGCCGGGCTTGATCTTGCCGTCCCACGTCGCGAACGCGGCGACGCGGACGCCGCCCTCGTAGAGCGTCCCCTTGCCCGCGCGGAACTTGCCGTTGTCCGTCACCCGGCCGGGGGCCGGGCCGCCGTTGTCGCTGCTGAACACGAACAGCGTGTTGTTTCGGACGCCGGCCTTCTCCACCGCATCCACGACCTTGCCGACCGCCTCGTCCATCGCGGCCAGCATCCCGGCGTACTTCTGCCGCTCGCCCTTCAGCTTCCCGTAGGGCTTTAGGTACGCGTCGGGGACCTGGTGCGGCGAATGCACGGCGTTGAACGGCACGTACAGGAAGAACGGCTTCTTCCCGGCCGTGTCCGCGACGAACTTCGCCGCCTCGGTCGCGATCAGGTGCGTGGCGTACCCCTCGTCGCGGTTGGCGGCGTCGTTCTTGTGCCAGTCGAACCCGCCGTCGCGGACGTGGGTGAAGTAGTCGAGCGCCCCGTTGTAGTGGCCGTACTGGAAGTCGAACCCGCGGCTCGTCGGCAGGTACGCCTTCTCGAAATGGCCGAGGTGCCACTTGCCGACGATGGCCGTGGCGTACCCGGCTTCTTTCAGCGTTTGCGGGAGTAGTCGTTCGTCGAGCGGCAGCCCGTACTGCGCCCACGGCCGGACGACGCCGACCTGGAGGCCGTGCCGCATCGGGTAGCGGCCGGTCATGAGCGCCGCCCGCGTCGGGCTGCACACCGGCTGGACGTAATGCGCGTCGAGGACGGCCCCGGCCTTCGCGAGCTTGTCCAGGTGCGGCGTTTGAATCTCCGTACCGCCCATGAACCCGCAGTCGTGCCGCCCGAGGTCGTCGGCGAGGAGGATGACGATGTTGGGCTTCTCGGCGGCGCGGAGCTGCGTCGCGGCGAGGAGCAGGAAGGGCAAAGCGAATCGGAGCATTGGGTCACCGGGGGAGGGGTAAGGGTAACGGTGGGCCTCGAAGACTCGGCCCACCCTACAAATACAGCATCACTTCTTCGGCTGCGGAACCCACCGCGGCGGGATGTTGTCCGCGTTCCACTTGTCCCAGTCGGCCTTCAGTTCCTTCGCCTTGTCCGGCTCCTTCGCAGCAAGGTCGGTCGCCTCGCCGATGTCGGCCTTCAGGTTGTAGAGTGCGGCCGGCTTCTTCACGCCGTCGATCCGGTTGACGACCAGCTTCCAGTCCCCCTTGCGGATCGCCCACTGCTCGCCGAACCGCCAGTAGAGCGCCTCGTGCGGCGGGCCGTCGTTCTTGCCGGTCAGGTACGGGAGGAGGTTCACGCCGTCGAGCTTCCACCCGGCCTCCGGCTGCGCCCCCGCGGCGGCCAACGCCGTCGGCAGGATGTCGAGCTGGATGATCGGGTTGTCGTAGGTCTTGCCGGCCGGGACCGTGCCCTTCCACTGGAAGCAGAACGGCACGCGGACGCCGCCCTCCAGCGTCGTCGCCTTGAACCCGCGGAGCGGGTCGTTCTTCGAGGTCGTCACCGGCGTCGGCCCGCCGTTGTCGCTGAAGAAGAAGATCAGCGTGTTCTCCTCCTGGTTCATCTCCCGGACCTTCGCCAGCACCCGGCCGACGGCGTCGTCCATCGCCGACATCATCGCCGCGAACGTCTTCCGCTTCTCGTCCGCGATGTTCGCGAACCGGTCGAGGTACTTCTTCGTCGCCTGCAGCGGCGCGTGTTGGGCGTTGAACGGCAGGTAGAGTAGGAACGGCTTGTCCTTCTGCTTTCCGATCCAATCGACGGCCCGCTCGCCGTAGGCGTCGGTCGAGTAGAAGTTGTCGTCCTTGATCGGCCCGGCGGCCGGAGACTTGCGACTGTCGATGAACCGCGGCGGGTTGAAGAACGGCGTGTTCGCGACGGTCCCGTAGAACTCCTCGAACCCGCGGGCGGTGGCCACGAACTCGTCCCCCGCGCCGAGGTGCCACTTGCCGACGGCACACGTCGCGTAGCCGAGGGCCTTCATCCGGTCGGCCATTGTCTTCTCCTCGACCGGCAGCCCGAACTTGCGGCCGCCGTTCGGCGTGGCCGGGCCTTCGTTCCACTCGTGGCCGAAGCGAGTCTGGTAGCGGCCGGTGAGCAACCCCGCCCGCGTCGGCGAGCAGTACGGCCCGGACACGTACCCGCTGGTGAACCGCACGCCGTTCTTGGCGATCGAGTCGATGTTCGGCGTGGGGATTTCCTTGTTGCCCTGGAAGCCGTACTCGGCGTACCCCACGTCGTCCGAGAGGAAGACGATGACGTTCGGCTTCTTGTCGGCCGCGGCGAGCGGCCCGGCGAGTAGGAGCAGGGCGAAGAGGACGTAGCGTTTCGCGAACATGGCGGACCCTCAACGGGGAAAGGGGATCGGCTGTTTCGAGTTTTGTAGGGCGGGTCAAGGCTTTGCGCCGACCCGCCGGGGGACCGCAACCACACGGGAGAACCGCCCGGCAACCTGCGGGGCGACGGCGGGTCGGCGCAAAGCCTTGACCCGCCCTACAAGATTACCGCTTTTCCGGCGGAAACTGGGCGTGCAAAGCCTCCCGCGCCGCGGCCTGTTCCTTCGCGTTCGCGGCGATGTTCGTCATCTCGTCCGGGTCGCGGACGTGGTCGTAGAACTCCGTCGCGATCACGTTGCCGGTCTTCCAGTCCCGCCACTCGGTATATCTCGCCGTCGCGGTGCGGACGCTGTAGCCCATCGCGTCCGGCAACCCCGTCGGCGTCCGGTCCGAGTAGGCCGGCCGCGGGTGCTGGCTGAACGCCGCCGCCTTCACCGCCTTCGCCGTGTCCACCAGGATCGGCGCGAGGCTCACGCCGTCCAACCCCGGCGGCGGACGCAAGCCGCACAGGGTCACGAGCGTCGGGAACAGATCCACCAACTCCACGAGCGAACTCGTGGTTCGACCGGCCGTCGGCATCTTCGGCGTCGCGACCATCAGCGGGACGCGACAGTCCCGCTCGAAGCACGAGGTCTTCGCCCACAGGCCGTGCTCGCCGAGGTGGTAGCCGTGGTCGGAGACGAACACGATGACCGTGTTCTCCGCCAGCTTCAACTCGTCGAGCGCCGCCAGCACCTTGCCGACCTGCGCGTCCATGTAGCTGACGTTCGCGTAGTACCCGTGCCGCATCTCTGCGGTTTGTTCCGGGGTCACTTTCACCTGGTCCGGCGGGATGCCGAGGATTTCGCGGTTGTCGTGGAACGCCACGTCCGGGGCGGCCGTCGGCCGGGCGGGGTCGAACGGCGGCAGCTTCGCCGCGTCGTACAGGTCCCAGTACTTCTTCGGCGCATTAAACGGTGCGTGCGGCTTCCAGAACCCGACGGCCAGGAAGAACAGCTTCCCCTTCACCGCGGCGAGCGTCTTCACCGCCTCGGCGCTCACGCGGCCGTCGTAGTACGCCTCGTCCGGCACGTCCCGCCGCTCGCACACCGGGACCTTGCCGTAGTCCCGGCCGATCGACTTCGCGAGGTTCGGCGGCAGTTCGCCGTTGACCTCCGGTGCGTCGTGGCCGTGGTTCGCGTAGTGGAGGAACTCGTCGGCCGTCCACGACCGGCGGTCGCCCTTCTCGGCCGTGTGCCAGTTGTGGAAGATTTTCCCGACGCACCGCGTCTCGTACCCGTTCGCCTTGAAGAACTGCGGCAGCGTCGTCACGTCCGGGTTCTGCTCGCGGAAGTGCTTGCCGTTCGTCCAGAGGTGGAGCGTGTCGGGTCGCCGACCCGTGAGGAACGACGACCGCGACGGGTTGCACACCGCCTGCTGGCAGTACGCTCGGTCGAACCGCACCGCCCGCTTGGCGAGCGCGTCGAGGTTCGGCGTCTTCGCGTGGGAGCCGTAGCAGCCGAGTTCCGTCCGCAGGTCGTCGGCGACGACGAACAACACGTTCGGCGGCGCGGCCGCGGCCGTGTTGACGAAAAGCCCCAGCGCGAGCAGTCGAAGTAGTCCGGACATCATCGACCTCCCGTGTCGCGGCCCGCGGGCCGAAGGCCGGTCCCCTTCGCCCCGGTGATGGAGTCGCCGAGGTCGCGGCGGAACTCGTCGGCCTGGGCCGTCAGTTCCTTCACCACGCTCGGGTAGTCGGCCGCCACGTCCTTCGTCTCGCCGGGGTCGGCGGTCAGGTCGAACAGCGCCGGGCCGATCTTCTCGACGCGATACCCGTGGCGGCTGGCGATGCCGCGGATGCCGGACTCCTCGATGCCGCTCGGCTTCATGTTCGCGTGGTTCGCCGGCTTGCCGTTCGTCCCCGGCGGGCCGTCCACGGTCAGGTAGTCGTGCGGCAGGTGCAACTTCCACCGGCCGTTCCGGACCGCGTGCAACTCGGAGCCGGAGTAGTAGGCGAAGGCCGAATAGGTCGTTCGGTCAATTGCCTCTCTGGTCAAGGCGGCCGACAGGTCGCGGCCGTCGATCTTCTGCTTCGGCAGCTCCGCGCCGACGAGCTTCGCGACCGTCGGCAGCACGTCGAGGCCGGTGACGAAACTCTTGCTGACGTAGCCCGCCGGAATCTTGCCCGGCCACCGCACGAGGAACGGCACGCGGACGCCGCCCTCGAACGTCGTGAGCTTCCCCTCGCGGAACGGCCCGGCCGACCCGGCGTGCGTGCCGTAGCTCAGGAACGGCCCGTTGTCCGAGAGGAAGATCACGAGCGTGTTTTTCTCCAGGTCGTGCTCGCGCAGTTCGGTCAGGACTTCGCCGACGCCCCAGTCGAGTTCCTCGATCGCGTCGCCGTATAGCCCGCGCTTCGACTTGCCGCGGAACCGCTCGGACGCAAAAATCGGCACGTGCGGCATGACGTGCGGCAGGTAGAGGAAGAACGGCCGGTCCTTGTTCTCCCGAATGAACCGGACGGCGTGGTCGGTGAACAGCTTCGTGAACTGCGACTGGTCCGGGTCGTTCGTGACGGAGCCGTCGCGCTGGTAGAGCGGCAGCGGCGGGATGCCGCGGACGGTCGGGTGCAGCGGGCCGTTGTCGTTCGAGTACGGCAGCCCGGCCCACTCGTCGAACCCGTTCCGCGTGGGGAAGAACGCCGGCCGCGTGCCGAGGTGCCACTTCCCGTAGTGGGCGGTGGCGTACCCCTTCGTCTTCAGCAGCTCCGGCAGCAGCGTCTCGTCGGGGTGGATGCCGACGGTGCTGGTGTGGTTGAGCGCCCCGGCCATGCCGAGGCGGTTCGGGTAGCAACCCGTCAGCAGCGCCGTCCGCGACGCGGTGCAGACGGCCTGGGCGACGCAGAAGTTCGTGAACCGCGTGCCCTCTTTCGCCAGCCGGTCGAGGTTGGGCGTGCGGATGTCCTTCGCGCCGTAGCAGCCGGCGTCGCCGTACCCCATGTCGTCCGCGACGATGAGGACGACGTTCGGCGGCCGGTCCGCGGCGGCCGCCGGGATCGCGGCGAGGAGGACAAGGAGAGGGAGGTAGCGCATGGTGAATCTCGTTCGGGTCGGCCTTTCTCTTCTCTTCAGGCCAACGGCCTGGGAGCGCTCAGTCCAGGGCAACGCCCTGGGCGCGGGAGCCTGCCGCGGAGACACGTTCGCCGCTCGCAGGCTTTCAGCCTGCGGGGTGGTTGTGGCCCCGACCCAGGGCGGCGTCGCTGCGCTCCTTGCCCTGGGCTAAGCGCTCCCAGGCTTTCAGCCTGAAAACCCAGTCACTTCTTCGCCGGGTTGACCGGCCACGGCTCGACGTTCGCCCGCTTCGCCCAGGTGTCGTATTGAACCGCCATCCGCTTCACGCGTTCCGGTTCGGACGACGCTAAATCGCGCGACTCGATCCGGTCCTTCGCGATGTCGTACAGCTCCCACGGCTTGCCGTGCTTCGCCACGAGCTTCCAGTCGCCGACGCGGACGGCCCGGTTCCCCTCGTGCTCCCAGAAAATTGCGTCTCGCTCAAGCGGCTTGTCCGCGAACGCCGGGCGGATGCTCTTGCCCTCCAACGGCAGCGCGTCCTTCGGGTACGTCGCGCCGCTCAGATCGACGCAGGTGGCCATCACGTCGATGAGGTGGCCCGGCTGCTTCCGCAGCTCCCCCTTCGCGGCGATGCCCTTCGGCCAGTGGGCGACGAGCGGGCTGCTGATGCCGCCCTCGTGGACCCAGTGCTTGTACTC
>NZ_JCABYM010000099.1:0-2131 GCF_059499385.1 Limnoglobus sp.
TTGGGGCGTTGCAACCGAAGGAATACTGCACGGCGGAGCCGTGCGGTGGCGAGGTGGCGGCGTCCCAACGGCGGAGCAGGAAGCGACGCGGCCAGGGTTAACGACGGCTTCCGGGGAGTGTGCCGTGAACACTCCCCAGCTTGTTCGTGATCTTTGAAGTGCCGGGCGGAGGCGTATGCAGTATCGGTGCGAGGCGGTTTCGGTCGAGGGGTTCATCCAGCAGCTCGCGGTGGCCTACGTGTCCCGCGGCTACCTGTTCTACGTGACCGGGGAAATCCCGCGGGGGAAAGACCCGGCCCGGGTCGATGCGAAGTTGGTCGAGCGCTACGGGGTCGGCCTCTCCCAATGGGCCAGGGCGCGGCGAAAGCGGGCCGGCCGGGCGAACGTCCAATACCTCCGACACGGGCGGTTCTTCGTGTTGCTCGCCACCCACGGGGAACACCCGTTCTTCGAGGCCGAGGGGGATCGGGTTCGGGACGCTCGGCGGCGGTCCATCAAGTATGCCGGCTACGCGGTCGGATTCCGCGGCGGGCACGTCCAGGTGCGAATCGACCGCCCGCGATACCGCGAACTCAAGGCGTGGTTTGAGGACGAGGCGACCCGGCGGTCCGCGGAGCGGCTGGCGAAGGCGTTCTATGACCTGCCGTTCGAGCCGTACGCCCTGGTCCGCCGACAAGAGTTCGATTTACTCCGGGCGGTCAACCGCCGCCGCCAGGCGGCCGGTCTGCCGCTCGTCCCGAAGGCGTGCATCTGGCTCAAGCGGCGGCCGGTCAAACCCTTCGGTGAGGGCGGGCCGGCGGCCGAACCATCCCTACCCACGGAAGGCGAGGACGGATTTCCGGAACGGGCTTCGGTGGCCTGTGATAGGACGCCGGGTCTACGCTGACCGGGGCCGGCGTCGCGTGCCGGATACCGCAAACGCGGTTGCGCTCTTGACACGAATACACGATTCCGTGTATTCATTGGCTGGAGGGAGTATCCCATGACGCGAGAAACGGCACGCACCCCCCGCGGGGGGAAGGGGCATGAGTCGGCCGTGGTCTGCGGCCCGGGGCGGCCGGCCCTGGCCGACCGGCCCCTGTTGTCGTTCGTCGAGGCGGTCAAGGTGATGGCGCTCTTCAAGGTGCTCGCGAACGACACCCGCATCCGGCTCCTCCACCACCTGGTCCGGAGCGGGGAGGCGACCGTGACCGACATGGCGAAGACGCTCGGCATGAAGCCGCAGGCGGTCTCGAATCAGCTCGTGCGGCTGTCCGACACCGGGATGCTCCAGTCCCGCCGCGAGGGGAACAACGTGTTCTACCGCGTGGTGAACGGGTGCGTCGCGCCGCTCCTCGACCTGGCCCTCTGCCTGATGGAGGACGAGAGGGGCAACGGGACGAAGGGATGCACGTAACGCGGGCATGGTCCCGCATTCGGAGGAAAAGATGTCGAAGACGATACAAGACGCGGTGAGGGAAAAATACGCGGCCGTCGCGGTCAGCGGACTCTCGACGGAGGACGCCGGCGTCCGGGCGGTCGCCGAGGCGTTCGGCTACTCGGCGGAGGAACTGGCGAGCATCCCGGCCGGGGCGAACATGGGGCTGTCGTGCGGCAACCCGACCGCGACGGCGAACCTCCGCCCCGGCGAGGTGGTGGTCGATCTCGGCTCCGGCGGCGGCCTCGACGTGTTCCTCGCGGCCAAGAAGGTCGGCCCGACGGGGAAGGCCATCGGCATCGACATGACGCCCGAGATGGTCGAGCGTGCAAACCGCGGAGCGCAGAAGCAGGGGCTTACAAACGTCGAGTTCCACCTCGCGGCCATCGACAAGACGCCGCTCGCCGACGACTCGGTGGACTGCGTCATTTCCAACTGCGTCATCAACCTCGCGGCCGACAAGCCGGCCGTGTTCCGGGAAATCTTCCGGGTGCTCAAGCCTGGGGGCCGTGTCGCGGTCTCCGACATCGCGCTCACCGGAACCATGCCGCCAGAGATCGGCGAGAACCTCCTGGCCTACATCGGCTGCATCGCCGGGGCGATTCCGGTTGACGACTATGTTGCCGGTCTCAAGGCGGCAGGCTTCTCCGCGGTGCAGGTCGTGGACACGAAGAAGGACTTGAACGCCTACGCGAAGGTCGAGAACCAGGCCGG
>NZ_JCABYM010000100.1:0-2129 GCF_059499385.1 Limnoglobus sp.
GGGAGGAAGCTCACCCCCCTCCCTAACCCTCCCCCCCAAGGGGGGAGGGAATAAAACCCTCTGTCGGCGAGGCCACCACCCGACCGTCTGTCCCTGGAACGGGTCCCTCATGCTCCCTTCCGGCCTGCTCGCGGTCCTCGGCGTCGCGGCGTTCTTCCTCGCGGCGCTGACGGTCCTGCCCGGTGTCGCGCTGAAGCTCGTCGCCCTCGGCCGGCGGCTCCGCGGCCGCCCGGCCGAGTCGCCGGCCGTGCTCGGGCCGCTGTTCTGGCACGAACTCGTCCGCGTCACCCGCCGCGGCACGCAGGCCCGTCTCCGGACGCTGTACGCCCTGTTCCTGCTCGTCAGCCTGCTGATCGCGTACCTCAACGAGTTCCACGAAGTCAACCCGATCCGGCTGATCTTCGGCCCCGGCGAGGAGTTCCCCCGCGAGCGGGTCACGGCGTTCGCCGAGACGTTCTTCCACGTCTTCCTGTTCTGCCAGCTCGTCGCGCTCACGGTCGTGACGCCGGTGTTCGCCGGCGGCTCGATCACCGAGGAGAAGGACCGCGGCACGCTCGCGTTCCTGCAGGCGTCGCTGCTGTCGAACCGGGAGATCGTGCTGGGGAAGCTGGCCGCCCGCGTGGTGTTCGTCCTCGGCCTCGCGCTGACCGGGCTGCCGGTGCTGGCGATGACGTTGCTGTTCGGCGGCGTGGACCCGGACATCCTGGTCACGTCGTTCGTGGCGGCCGTGATGTCCACCGTCAGCCTCGCGGCTTTCAGCTTCTGGCAGGCGACCCGGCACGACACGCTCAAGGGCGTCCTCGTCTCCGCGTACACCTGGTCGTGGGCGCTGATCGTGTTGGCGGGGTGTTGCGGGTGCGGGCTGGAAACCTTCACCGACGGCCGGGTGAATTACGCCAACGCGAGCGGCCTCTCGCCGCTCAGCCTGCTGCTGGCGACCGTCCGGGAGGCCGGCCGCGGCCGCGTCGATCTCGCGGACCTCGCCCTCGTCGGCGTCATCGCCCACGGGCTGCTCGCGGCGTTGTTCTCGCTCCTCGCGATGGGCAACGTCCGCGCGATCCTGATCGGGCAACCGAAAGTAGACGAGCCGAAGGTCGTCCCCCCGCCGAAGCCGCACTGGCAGGAAGTCGATCCCGACACGGACAAGCCGTTCGGCGCGACGCCCCAACGGGAGCGGACGCCGCTGCGGTACATCCACGTCCCGTACATCCAGGAGGACGACCCGCTCCTGTGGAAGGAGACGTACTTCGGCGGGAAGCTGCCGTCGTTCGAGACGGACATGGCGAAGGGGTGCTTCCTCGCGCTGTTCGTGGCGGTCACCATCCCGACGTTCTTCGGCATCCTCGGCCGGGCGGTCTCCACGGACGAGCCGCAGGAGATTCTGAACCCGGTGTTCCGGTACGGCAGCATCGGGCTGCTCGCGGTCCTCGTGCCGCTGGCCGGGGTCCGGGCCGTCGGGTGCGTGTCGCGGGAGCGGCAGCGGCAAACGCTCGACTCGCTGTTCACGCTGCCGGCGGACCGCCGCGAGTTCCTGCGGGCGAAGTGGCGGGCCGCGTTCGACTGGCTGAAGCCGTGGCTGGTCGGGTACGCCGTGTACGCGGCCACGGTGTTCGCCACCGGCGCGGTCCACCCGGTCGGGTTCCTGCTGACGCTGGCGGCGGTGGCGGCGGCGGTCCCGTTCTTCCTGACGCTGGCCGTGTGGCTGTCGGTCCGGTGTCAAACGGTGGTGCGGGCGACGGCGTGGTTCCTCGGCACGACATTCGCCGCGTTCCTGCTCCCGCCGATGGTTGCCGTGCTGGTCCGCGGGTTGGTCGAAGTGCTGGGCGTGGCGGGCGGGTGGTACGACCTCTCGACGACGGCCCTGAGCCTGCCGTTCGCGGTCGAGATCGGGGCGGTGGCGACGCCGTGGCGGTCGCCGCTGCCGGACGCCGTCCTCGGCGCGGCCGCGTCCGCCGGGCTGGTGTGCTGCGTGTTCGCGGTGCTAACGTTCGCCCTGTGGCGGAACGCCGTCGCCCGGTTCGAGGCGGAGGGGCGGTAACGGGTGACGCGCCGTCTTGGTTTTGTTCCCTCCCCCCTTGGGGGGGAGGGTAAGGGAGGGGGGTAGCCTCCCTGCCGCGGACGCGCTCCTC
>NZ_JCABYM010000101.1:0-31411 GCF_059499385.1 Limnoglobus sp.
CCGCTCGGGGGGGCAAACTTGCAAATTTTCCCCCCTCCCCCCGGGCTTTGGGGGGGTGTGGGCGGGGGTGTGGGGGTTGAGAGCGCCCCGGACCGAGAATCGATCCTTCCTTGCGAGGAAGGTATGCCCCCTCACCCTAACCCTCTCCCCCGCAAAGCCGGGGGAGAGGGGATCGGAATCACGACCCACGCGGAGTGCGGTATGTTCCCGAACCCCGAACAATTCGGCCAGTCCGCCCCGGTCGAGACGTCGCTCCTCGAACTCGCCGTGTACAGCACGCTCATGCTGCTCGGCCTGATCTTCTTCCTCACCGTCCTCGCCGTCGTCACGCTCCCGCTGTTCTTCGGCGCGATGTACGCGATGGAACTCGTCGTCCGCGGGTTCCAGAACATGCCGGACCCGGTCGGCAAGTACGCGAAGCTCGCCGGCCTCGTCTTCCGTAGCCTCCGCCGCAACCTCCTCCGCACCGCCCTCACCTACGTCGCGCTGTTCGTCCTCACCGGGATGCTCACGATGCTGTACGGCGTCGTCAACACCATCGGGAAGCTGACGCAGGACCAGGAGGACTCGCAGCTCGTCATCATGTCCGAGAAGTTCGGCATCCCGAGCATGATGAAGCCGGGGTACGCCCCGAACCTGAAGTCGATCATCCGGGACAAGCTGCCGAAGGACATGCAGCCGGCCGACATCGACAAGAACTTCATGACCTGGTCGTTCGTCGGGGCGACGCTCGACCTCAACAAGATGACGCCGGAGAACAGCATGTTCCTGTTCTCCCTCGACCCGGACGCCGTGACCAACGGCATGATGAAGGAGCAGGGGCTGAACCCGGACGACCTCGGCGAGGACAACTGGGAGGCGATGAAGGCGGTCATCGCGCTGGTGAAGGAGGACAAGCGGAACATCATCGTCGGGGCGGACCGGCTGGAGAAGATCGGCAAGAAGGTCGGGGACGAGATCAAGCTGTTCGGCACGAACTACAAGGACATCGAGTTCGAGTGCAAGATCGTCGGGGCGTTCCCGGCCGGCAGCCGGATGGCGATGAACGCGGCCATGCGGTACGACTACCTGCTCGCGAAGCTCGACGACTACCGGGCGCGGACCGGCAAGGACCACCCGGTCGCGGACCGCTGCCTGAACCTCGTCTGGGTGCGGATGCCGAGCAAGGCGGCGTACCAGCAGCTCGCGGCCGTCGTCAACGACCCGGCGTCGTTCTCGAACCCGGCGACGAAGATGGAGACGTTCTCCGCGGCCATCGGGTCGTTCATCGAGCCGTTCAAGGACATCTTCTGGGGGCTGAAGTTCATTATCATGCCGGCCATCGTGGTCATCATGTGCCTGGTCATCGGCATCACGATCACCATCGGCGTGCGGGAGCGGTGGACGGAGATGGCGGTGATGAAGGTACTCGGGTTCCAGCCGTGGCAGATCGTCAGCATGATCGTGAGCGAGGCGATGCTAATCGGCGTCTACGGCGGGTTGCTCAGCACGTGGGCCGTGTACTTTCTCCCGATGGGGATTCGGTCGATTACCAAGGCGATCGGGGTGAAGGTGGCGTTCTTCGACACGTTTAACGCGCCGATGATGATCGTCGTCTACGGCCCCCTCCTCGGGCTGCTCGTGGGCCTGATCGGGGCGGCGCTGCCCGCCTGGAACGCGCGAAAGGTGAAGGTGTCCCAAGTGTTCGCGCAAGTTGCATGACCCGGAGCCATCGATCGTGTCTACCCAGAGCGACGCGGAATACTACGAGAATCGGGGCCTCGTCGGGTGGGGGCTCGATCGGGGCCTCGTCGGGTGGGGGCTCGATTTGTTCAGCTCGTTCCTACAAGCGTGGGCCGGGCTGTTCACGTTCATTCCTACCATCTGGGTCCTCCGGCGGTTCGTTCTGGAACGGAGTCAGGACGGCCGGACAACCCCCCTCGCGCGGCTGACTCGCTCGTGCGTGCTGTGGCTCTTGACGATGGCGGTGAACGCCGCCGTTCTGCTTTGCCTGTTGATTTGCTTCGTCGCGTTCGTGGCACTGACGGCGGGGTTGTCGGCCGAAAGTATGGCCGCGGACAACGTGCCCGCCCGCCTGTTCGCCACCGCGTTCGACGTCGCCGGGCTGGTATTCGCGCTCATCAGCCTGGGCGGGAGCGTCAACTACGAGGGCGACTACACGGTCTATTCAAAGGTCGTCCGCTTCCGGTTGCTCCTCTGGAAGCTGATCGGCACGATGCTGTTGCTGGGCCTGTCGCTGTTGCCACTGTCCGTGCTGCTGCTCGCCGTCCCGGCGTTCGTCTCGCAGGAGTCCGTCCTCGACGACACCACGCCCGGCCGCGCGTCGTGGCTCCGGCGGACGCTGAAGCGCGGGTTCGCGCTCATGACCGCCGTGGTCGTCCTCGTCACGCTCATCGCCGTGTCGGTCGAGTTCGTCAGCCGGCTGCCGCTGCCGGAACACGGGTCGTTCGGCGTCATCGCCAAGACGTTCACCCCGGCCGTCGCGGACTTCATGGGCAAGACCCAGCGGGAGCGGGACGCGGCCCTCGCGAAAATCGAGGACAAGGCGGTCCGCGACTTCCTCAAGACGCCGCTGCACGAGCGGCTGCCGCCGGCGATGATCGAGCACTGGCCGTTCGTCATCCTCGGCATCTACGCCCTGGACATCGTCATCCTGCTGTTCATCGGCAAGGTCCCGCTCGCGTACAACCTGCGGAACGTCCGCGTCCGGTGGAAGACGAACCTCATGACGGCGATGGCGTTCACCGCCGTCATCGGGCTGCTCGCGTTCCTCCTCGCGTTCGTCAACGGTATGAACAACCTGACCGAGAACAGCGGCGTCCCCGGCAACGTGTTCGTCCTGTCCGACGGCTCGACGGACGAGATCTTCAGCAACCTCGGGTACGGCGACCTCGACAACGTCGAGCGGGTCGTCGTCGAGTTGGACGAGAAGGACCGGGTGCTGAAGACGCCGATCAAGGTGAAGCAGTTGGAGCGCGGCGGCAAGACCGTCGCGCTCGCCAGCCGGGAGACGTACTACAGCATCAACCAGCCGGTCCCGAACACGAACCCCCCGCGGCGGCGGTTCGTCCAGGTGCGGAGCATCGAGGACGCGGAGGTCGCGGCCGAGGTCCACAACATCCAGCTCTACCCCGGCGGGAAGTGGTTCCGCAGCGCCGGGGTGAACGACAAGAGCCAGATCGAGTGCGTGCTGGGCGAGGGCGTGGCCGGGGTGCTGGGCGAGGACACGCCGACCAAGAAGCCGCTCGTGACCGGCGACGTGTTCGTCCTCGGCGAGGTCGAGTGGGTCGTCACCGGCCTGATGAAGAGCGAGGGGACGACGTTCGGCAGTGAGATTTGGGTGAAGCGGTTCAGCCGCATCTACCAGCCGTTCGGGAAGGAGAAGTACACGACGCTCGTGATGCGGACGGAGCAGGACACCCGCGACGCGGCCCGCGCGATGGCCCACCACCTGAGCAAGCGGTACACGCAGCAGAAACTCAAGGCGTTCGCCGAGCCGGATTACTACGCGGAGCTGACGAAGACGAACAACTTCTTCCTCACGGCCGTCGTCGTGGTCGCCGTCGTCATGGCGATCGGCGGCGTGTTCGGGATGATGACGACGATGTTCGCCAGCATCGCGCAGCGGATCCGGGACATCGGCGTGCTGCGGCTGCTCGGGTTCAAGCGGTGGCAGGTGATGGTGTCGTTCATGCTGGAGTCGCTGACCATCGCCGTCATCGGCGGGGCGCTCGGCGTGTTCGTCGCGTGGCTGCTGGCCGACGGGCGGGCGAGCACGAGTACGCTGAGTAGCGGCGGCGGCGGCCCCGGCGGGAAGAGCATCGCGCTGCGGATCGACGTGGACGCGCAGGTGATGGCGATGGGGATGCTGTTCACGCTCGTCATGGGCCGCCTCGGCGGACTGGTCCCGGCCCTGAGCGCGATGCGGATGAAAATCCTCGACTCGTTGCGGTGAGTCGTGATTGATATAGCCGCCGGCTTGCCGGCGGGGTTTTGCGACTCCCAAAACCCCGCCGGCAAGCCGGCGGCTATATGAAGACTGTGTCCCCCACGACACGGACACCCGCCATGCCGCGTTCCAGCCTCTCCCTCGGCGTGCTTCTCCTTCTCGCGACGCCGACCTTCGCCCAGCCCACGCTCCGCGATGACGCACTCGCCGCACTCAAGAAGGCGGTCGGCTTCTACCGCGGGACCGTCGCGAGCCGCGGCGGGTACGTCTACTACTACGCGCTCGACCTGACGGACCGGTGGGGCGAGGGCCGCGCCACGGCGGACACGATCTTCGTCCAGCCGCCCGGCACGCCGACCGTCGGCATGGCGTACCTGGCGGCGTTCCACGCGACCGGCGACAAGGTCTACCTCGACGCCGCCCGCGAGACGGCGCTGGCCCTCGCCTACGGGCAACTCGAGTCCGGCGGGTGGACGCAGACGATCCACTTCGGGAAGGCGGCCCGCCTCGGCAAGTACCGCAACGGCAAGGGCGGGAGTTGGAACGCCTCGTCGCTCGACGACGGCCAGACGCAGGCGGCGCTCGCGATGCTCATGCGCGCGGACAAGGCCCTCGGCTTCAAGGACGCGGCCGTCCACGACGCCGCGGCCTACGGGCTGGCCGCGATCTTGAAGGCGCAGTTCCCGAACGGGGCGTTCCCGCAGGTGTGGACGAAGCCGGTGGACGCGAAGCCGGTGCTGAAGGCGAAGTACCCGGACTACGACTGGAAGACCGAAGGCCGGGTGAAAAACTACTGGGACTACTACACGCTCAACGACGGCCTCGCCGGGACGGTGTGCGACGTGCTGATCGAGGCGCACCAAATCTACAAGGACGACAAGTACAAGGCCGCGGTCGCGAAGCTCGGCGACTTCCTCGTGCTGTCGCAACTGCCGGACCCGCAGCCGGGGTGGGCACAGCAGTACAACTTCGACATGGTCCCGATCTGGGCGCGGAAGTTCGAGCCGCCGGCCGTGACGGCCGGGGAGGGGCAGGACGCGATGCTCACCCTCGTCGAGATTTCGCGCTTCACCGGGGACAAGAAGTACCTGGAGCCGATCCCGCGGGCGCTGGCGTACTACAAGAAGGGCGTGCTGCCGGACGGCCGGGTCGCGCGGTACTACGAACTGAAGACGAACAAGCCGCTCTACATGGACACGGCGTACCAGCTGACCTACGACGACTCCGCCGCCCCGGACCACTACGGGTGGAAGCAGCCGGCGCGGTTCGACAAGATCGAGAAGGCTTACCTACAGGCGGAGGCCGGCACGCCTGCCGAGAAGCCGCGGGCCGTGAAGGACGACGACGTGCGGCGGGTCGTCGCCGCCCTCGACGCCGACGGCCGGTGGGTGTCCACCTACGCGGGCGAAAAGCTCGTCGGCCAGCCAAGGTTCGCGACCGGGTTCAAGTACCTGTCGAGCGACGTGTTCAGCCGGAACGTCGAGACGCTGAGCGCGTACCTGGCGGCGACGAAGAAGTAACTCATCGAGGCGATCATGCTCACTCGATTCCTCGCCGGTATTTTTCTCGCGCTGCTCGCCGTGCCCGTTGGCGCGGCGGAGAAACCGAACGTCGTCTTCATCCTCGCCGACGACCTCGGCGTCAACGACTTGCACTGCTACGGCCGAACGGAACACCACACGCCGAACCTCGACAAGCTCGCGGCCGACGGCGTGCGGTTCACGGCCGCCTACGCCGCGTGCCCGGTCTGCTCGCCGACGCGGGCGGCGATCCTGACCGGCAAGCACCCGGCCCGGCTGCACCTCACGACGTTCCTCCCCGGCCGCGGCGACGCGGCGTCGCAGAAGCTCCTGCACCCGAAGATTCGCCAGCAGTTGCCGCTCGAAGAGAAGACGCTTGCGGAGTACCTGAAGGCCGCCGGGTACGCGACCGCCGCCATCGGGAAGTGGCACCTCGGCAACGTCGGGTTCACGCCGAGGGACCAGGGGTTCGACGCGGCGCACGCGGGCAAGGGGAACACGCCGCCGACCGCGACGGAGGGCGGCAAGGGCGAGTACGACCTCACCGCGAAGGCCGAGGAGTTCATCGCCGCGAACAAGGACCGGCCGTTCTTCCTGTACCTGTGCCACCACACGCCGCACATCCCGCTCGGGGCGAAGAAGGAACTCGTCGAGAAGTACAAGGCCGCGTTCAACCCGACCTACGCGGCGATGATCCACGAGATGGACGCCGCCGTCGGCCGCGTGCTGGCGAAGCTCGACGAGCTGAAGCTGACGGAGAAGACGATCGTGGTGTTCACGTCCGACAACGGCGGGCTGCACGTCCCGGAGCTGAAGGACGACCCGCCGACGCACAACTCGCCGTACCGCGCGGGCAAGGGCTTCCTGTACGACGGCGGCATCCGCGTCCCCCTGATCGTCCGCTGGCCGGGCGTCGTGAAGCCGGGGGGCGTGAGCGCCGCCCCGGCGATCAGCACCGATTGGACGTCGACGCTGCTGGAGGCGTGCGGCGTGTCGCCGGACGGCCAGCTCGACGGCGTGAGCCTCGTCCCGCGGCTGAAGGGCGGGAAGGCCGAGAGCCGCCCGCTGTTCTGGCACGTTCCTCACTACACGAACCAGGGCAGCCGGCCGGGCGGGGCGATCCTCCGCGGCAGCTCAAAGCTGATCGTGAACTACGAAGACGGGTCGCACGAGCTGTACAACTTGGGCGCGGACGTGGGCGAGACGCGCGACATCGCGAACGTCCGCCCCGGCGTGGCGATGAGCTTGCGGGGTGAGTTCGACCGCTGGCTGAAGGACGTGGGCGGGCAGACGAACGAGCCGAACCCGGCGTTCGACGCCGGCCTGCACCGGGCGCTGTACCGGGACGTGGACGTGTCCGTGCTGAAGCCGAAGGCGACGGCCGCGGAGACGGCCGCGGCCTACCGCGACTGGCGGAAGCGGGTGGACGAGGTCGTGCGCAAGAAATAACCCTCGGAGGTTCCATGCAACGCATCCCCCGCGACCGCGCCACCCGGTACGCCTTCGACTGGCGGGACGAGCCGCTGCTCCGCGTCCGGCCGGGCGAGGCGTTCGAGATCGAAACCTACGACGCCAGCACCGGCTACTTCCGCACGCCGGAGGACAAGGCGATCCCCGCGAAGCGGCCCGGCTTCGACCGGTCGCCGCCGCTCGTCAACCCGATCGGCGGGCCGGTGTTCGTGGAGGGCGTCGAGAAGGGGGACTGCCTCGTCGTCTGTTTGGACGAGATCGTCGTGGACGACTACTCGTGGGTGGCCATCGGGCCGAAGCGGGGGCCGCTCGGGGAATCGACGCGGTGGCCGGAGCTGTCCGCCGACTACACCACGCGCATCTTCCAACACACGCCGGGGCCGAGCGGCACGACCCGCGACGGCACGCTGGCGTTCAACGACCGGATCAGTTGGCCGATCACGCCGTTCGTCGGCACGCTCGGCGTGTGCCCGGACCGGGAGGTCGTGACCAGCCTCGACGGGCAGGGGCCGTGGGGCGGCAACCTCGACGCCCGCGACATGGCCCCCGGCAACAAGATTTACCTCCCGGTGGCGCACGCCGGCGGGCTGTTCTACCTCGGCGACGTTCACGCCAGCCAGGGGGACACGGAGTTCACCGGCACGGCCGCGGAGACGAAGGCGACCGTCCGCCTGCGGCTGGAGGTGCTGAAGAAGAAGCGGATGCCGTACCTGCGGATCGAGAAGCCGGGCGCGATCGTGGCCGTCCACGCGGACAAGCCGCTGGAGGCCGCGGTCGAAACCGCGACGTTCCACCTGATGGACTGGCTCATCACAGAGCACGGGTTCACGCCGACGGACGCATACTGCCTGGTGAGCACCTGCCCGGACTTCCGGATCAACGTCTACCAGATGTGTAAGATCGGGAAGCTGAGTTACGTCGCCGGGGCGGAAATACCGACGCGCTACCTACCGACGTGACACCCGCGTCCGGCACTTTAGTTGCTCCTCAGAGCGGGACGCCCGCATTCCCTCCGAGGACGCATCACATGACGACGAAACTTCTCGCGATGGCGGCCGGGCTGCTCATCGCCGCGCACGCGGTTGCCGAGGACAAGACGCAGAAGGCCGACGCGGACGAACTGGTCGGCACGTACACGATCACGAGCGGCGAACGCGACGGCCAAGAAATCGCGAAGGACAAGTTCAAGGACGTGACGGTGAAGATTTCCAAGAACGCGATCACGACCTACGACGCGAAACAGAAGGAGGTCTACGCGGCCACGTTCACGCTCGACAAGGGCCAGACGCCGTGGAAGATCACGATGACGGCCACGATCACGCCGGGCGGGGACAAGGGCGTCGGCACGAAGGCGGAAGGGCTGATCCAGAAAGACGGCGACACCGTGAAGCTGGTGTACGCACTGCCGGACGGGAAGGCCCCGACCGCGCTCAAGGGCGGCGAGAAGCAGCAGATGTTTGTTTTGACGAAGTCGGCGAAGTAAGAACTCATCCCCGCCGACGTTCGTCGGCGGCTTTCGCCCGATTCATTTCAGAGATTTGAGCCAGTCGTCGAACCCCTTCTTGTGCTTCTCGACCACCTTCTGCGGGCCGCTGAACCGCACGTATGTCGCCTCGTCCTTCTGCACCACCAGCACCCAGATCGCGCGGTACTCGGGCCGCATCTCCTCCTTCGACCGTGGGTCGAACGGCCGCTCCTTGTACCGCCACGTCCCGGTCACGTCGAGCGTGTGTAGCGTCGCCCCGCTCACTTCCGCTTTCGATTCCTTCGCCACGTCGTCGATCGCCTTGCCGTCCGGCGGGACGAACTGGTTCTTCCAGCCGGGGAACGACTGCTCCGGCTTCGGCTTCGCCTCCGGCGAGACGATCACCTCCGCGTCCGGCACGCCCTCCTCGCCGGACGGGAGCTTAAACTGGTGCGACCGCAGCCGGTTCGCGGGCTTCTCGGCCTTCCACTCCTTCGGCGGCGCGGCGGAGAGCGTACCGACCTTCACGGCGTCGGCGGCGGGCAGTGGAAGTGAAGCGAGCGGAAGAATCAACACGGCGAGGCGGAACATCGGCACTCCGGGAAAGGGTCAGGCGGACGCGGTCTCTTCCTCGTCGGCGGTGCGGCGGGCCATCCGGGCGGCGGCGTGCGGGTCGCTCGGGACCGGCCGCTCGTCGCGGGCGGCGGCCCGCGCGGCGGCGATCTCCTCGACCTCCGCCTTCACCGGCTCGGCCATCCGCGCCAGCCCGTGCCCCAGGGCCGTCAGGTACAGGCCGGCGAACGCCAGCGTCAGCCCGCCGAAGAACACGCCGACCCACCGGACGGGGACCTGCCAGACGCGGCCGAAGAGCGTCTCGTTCGACACCCGCACCGTCACGTCCTTCCAGATGTTGGTCCGGCGGTCGCGGACGATCTTGTTGTCGATCGTCGGGTACGACACCTCCAGATCGACCTTCAGGTCCAACGTCCGGCCGGACAGCCGGTCGTCGCTCGGCACGGTTACCTTCGCCCACAGCTGCGGGTGGACGTGCTCCCGGCCGGCCTCGACCTTCACCGTCGGCGGCCACGCCGCGTCGTTCGACACGGCGGCCACGGCCGGCGGCCGGTTGCCGAAGTCCTGCGGGTTCTGCACCGTCACCTTCGGCGTGCCCCGCCACAGCCCGTTGACCGCGTCGATCGCGTCCGGGAACTCGAGGGTCAGTTCCTCCCCCGGCCTCACGCGGAACTGGGCGGCCGCTTCCGTCGGGCGGTCCTTCACGACGGCCGGGGTGAGGAGCACGCCGCCGGCGAGCAGGCAGCCGGCGACGCCGAAGCCGTGCAGCCGCGTGAACGGGCCGACCGGCGGGCGGACCTGCTCGCGGTCGCCGCTGCGGGTCACGTCCAGTTCGCCGTCGTCCTCCATCTTGCGGGCGGCGGTCCGGTTGTCGCCGGGGTTGGCGTTCGGGTTCCGGGTACTCGCGAGGACGTGCGCGACCGCGGCGACGACGGCGACGCCGCCGAGCAGCCCGCCGGTCTGCCCGCCGCTCAGCCCGAGCAGGCCGGCGACGACGGCGGCGACGAGGACGGCCCCGACGCTGACGAGGGTGACGAGGCCGTGCGCCGCGGCCTGCTTGTGGCCGACGAGGTCCGGCTGGAACTGCCCGCAGTCCGGGCAGGCGACCGCGTTCGGCTCGGTGAGCAGCTGCTGGTTGATCCGCTTGGTGGCCGCCTTCGCCGCGGACTCTTCCGACCGGGCCTTCTCGTGGACGGTGTGCTCCTGCCGGACGCGGTAGACGCACCCGCACCCGGAGCAGGTGTGGCGCTTCAAGCAGCGGACGCGGAGGGCGTAAACGGTAGACACGTTCAAATGGCCCTGTTCTGGCGTGCCCTGATCTTACCGCGTCCGCCGGCCGGCGTACATAGCCGGTTCGGTCACGCCCCGATGCGGAGCAGCACCTTCGCGTTCTTCCCCGGCGCGGCGGCGCGGGCCACGGCCTCGCGGACGCGGTCGAGCGGGAACTCCTCGACGTTCTCCGTCGTCAGCACGCCTTCCCGCAGCAGGCCCCGCACCTCGCGGACCATCCTAAGCATCTGCGGGATCGACCGCCGCTTCGCCCACCGGCCGAGCCAGAAGCCCTCGACGGCCAGCCCGCCCTGCATCAAGAGCCGCGGGTCGCAGCTCAGCGGCGCGTCGGACAGCGTGCCGTAGAGGACGAGTCGCCCGCCGGGGGCGAGGCAGTGCAGCACCCGCGCCGCGAGGTCGCCGCCGACCGGGTCAATCGCGTACCGGACGCCGTCGGCCCCGGTGATCGCCTTCACCCGGTCCGCCAGGTCGTCGTCCGTCGTCACCACGGCGTCCGCGCCGAGCGCCGTCAGCTCCCCGACCTGGCCGCGGTCGCGGACGACGTTGATCGTCTTGAACCCGTACTTCTTCCCCAGCCGAATCACCATCCGGCCGAGCGCCCCGTTCGCGGCCGTTTGCAACAGCCACCCGCCGGGCGGGACGGCCAACACGTGTCGCGTCAGCGCCACGGCCGTCATCGGGTTCACGAAAAACGTCGCCGCCTGCGCGTCCGAAATGTCGTCCGGGATCGGGATCACCTGCCGGGCGGTCGTGACGGTGTACTCGGCCCAGTTGCCGCGGCGGTCGTTCAGTACGGCCACCCGCTTCCCCGTCCGCCACCAGCCGAGCAGCCCGCCGCCGGCCGTCTCGACGACGCCGACGCCCTCGAACCCCGGCGTGGCCGGGAACGTCGGCTTCAGCCCGTAGACGCCGCGGACGTACATCAGGTCCGACGGGTTCACCGGGCTGGCGACCATCCGCACGAGCACCTCGCCGCGGCCCGGCGTCGGCTTGCCCGCGTCGCGGAGTTGCAGTACCTCGGCGGGGTCGCCGGCGCGGTCGAAGAGGACGGCACGCATGATGTCGGGTATCGGGTTTCGGGGATCGGGTTTCGCAGAAGAGATGATATGACGGCGAGGCATCGGCGGGCGTTTGCGAGACCCGAAACCCGATACCCGAAAGACCCGGCCCGCCCCTTAGCGGCTCTCCACCCGGTTCCGGCCGGACTGCTTCGCCTTGTACAAGAGCGCGTCCGCCCGCTTGAGCAACTCCATCGGCGTTAGCCCGGCCTCGCCGCCGACCGTGCTCGCCACGCCGAGGCTGACGGTCAGGTCCAGGCTCGCGCCGTCGAACCGGAACGGCGTGTCCGCGACCGTCTTGCGGATCCGCTCGGCCGCGTCGATCGCCATCGGCATCCCGGTCTCGACCAGCACGATCGCGAACTCCTCGCCGCCGTACCGGGCGAACAGGTCCTCCCGGCGGACGAACTTCCGAATTCGCTGGCTCAGTTCCCGCAGCACGTAGTCGCCGCACAGGTGGCCGTAGGTGTCGTTCACGGACTTGAACCGGTCGAGGTCGAACATCACGACCGCCAGCGGCCGCTCGTGCCGGATCGACCGCGCCAGTTCCCGGTCCAGGAAGTCGATCAGGAACCGGTGGTTGTTGATCTCCGTCAGCCCGTCGGTGATCGTGAGCCGGTAAATCTCCTCGTGGTAGTCCGCCTCGATGTTGCCGCCGGTCAGGAACTTGTAGATGCAGTTGCCGACGCGGAGGTAGGAGCGGTCGCGGATGATCGTCGGGCGGTCCACCTGCACGTCGTTGATGAACGTGCCGTTCGTGCTGCCGAGGTCCGCGACCTGATACCCTTCGCCCGTCGGCTGCACGACGGCATGACGGCGGGACACGGAGCTGTCCTGAATTCGGATGTCGTTGTCCTCGCCGCGGCCGAGGTAGAGCGGCGCGACGCCGAGCGGCGACCGCTTCCCCATCGACGGGCCGGTCGGGTAGATGTGAACGAGGCACGCCTCGCTGCCGCCCGATTGCAGCAGCTCCTTGCGCGTCGTGACGAGCGTGTCGAGGGACCGTTCGGACATTTGGCGGGCGCGATTCAAGGAGACGAACGAGCCATCCACCCTATTGGGATAGCACCGGGCGATCCGATCGCAACATTCTAGCCCGTGAAACTCCCGACACTTCAAACCGCTCGATTAAAATTGTCACGACCGCGCGAACTTTCTCACACGCGGGTGTGAACCGGTAGCGGTTACGTTCACGTAACGCCCGTCATTCCCTGGGACCGCGGGCGTCCCGCCCGCCCACCGTCACGACTCCGGGACCCGTCTTACGCGGCGGGGGCCGTGGCGGGCGGGACGCCCGCGGTCCCAGGGTTGACACTCTGCCTACTTGCTCGCCTGGCTATTCCGCGGCCGCTTCTCGGTCCCCGTTGAATCGAGGTACCACTTCACAGTCTTCATCAGCCCTTCCTCGAACGTCTCGCTCGGCTCGTACCCGAGGTCCCGCTTCGTGCGGCGGATGTCGGCCCGCGAGAACTTCACGTCGCCGGACCGCGTCGGGCCGAACGCGGGGGACAGGCTCGTGCCGAGGATCGCGTTCAACCCGGCGACGAGGTCGAGGACGGTGACGGTGCGGCCGGTGCCGACGTTGTACACGTTGCCGGACACCTCCGGGGCCTCGGCCGCCTTCACGATCGCCTGCACGGCGTTGCCGACGTAGGTGAAGTCGCGGGACTGCTTGCCGTCGCCGTGGATCGTCGGGGCCTCGCCGCGGGCCATCATGGCGGTGAACAGCGCGATGACGCCGCTGTACGGGCTGTCGCTCCGCTGCCGGGGGCCGAAGATGTTGAAGAACCGCAGCCGGACGGTCTCGATGCCGTAGGTGGCGGCGAACGCCTGCATGTAGAACTCGCCGGCGAGCTTCGCCGCCGCGTAGGGGGACTTCGCCGCCGGCAGGAGCGTCTCGGCCTGCCCGCCGTCGCCGGCCGCGCCGCCGTAGGCGCTGGAGCTGGCCGCGTACACGACCCGGCGGACGCCGACCCGGCGGGCCGCGTCGAGCAGGTTCACCGTGCCGGTGGCGCACGCCGCGTGGCTGACGAGCGGCGTCTCGACGCTCCGGGCGACGGACGCGAGCGCCCCGAGGTGGTACACGACGCCGACGCCCCGCATCGCCTTCGCGACGGCCGCCGGGTCCGTGAGGCTGCCCTCGACGACCTCGACCCGGTTGCCGTGGTGCGCCAGGTTTTGCGCGCGGCCGGTGCTGAAGTCGTCGAACACGCGGACCGGCCGGCCGCGGCGGACGAGGTCGTCCGCGAGGTGCGACCCGATGAATCCGGCCCCGCCGGTGACCAGGCTGAGTTCGTCCATGAACCGCTCCGAGAGAGAAGGGTGGGGGCGGAAAGGGTAACGTGCGGGAAGGCGGGTTGTCTACGGCGAGTTCAGAGGCCCTGACTTCCGAACTCCGGCTTCGACTTCGGAAGTCGGGCGGGACCAAGAACCACACGGGCGGGGAGGAACGTCCCCGCGGGGATCGACTTCCGAAGTCGAAGCCGGAGTTCGGAAGTCGGGCCGCTGTTGGCCTTGCACGTCCTTTCCCCCATCGCTTACAACCACACGCCTTGCGCCCTCGCACGGATGCGACCCTGTGACGACCCCCGCAGCCCCCGACCCGCCCGGCCGACTGGCCCGCGGCATCGCCGCCGTCGTCGGCGGGGTCGGCCGCGCGCCATGGCTCGTACTCTTGCTGTGCGGCCTGTCCGTCGCCGCCGCCGGGTACTGGGCCGCGACGCGGATGCGGTACCAGACGCAGCGGAACGACCTCATCTCGGCGGAAAAAGAGTGCCAGCGGCGGTGGCAGAAGTACCTCGACGCCTTCGGCGACGATGACGACCTGATCGTCGTCGTCCGCGGCGACGACCGCGAACGGATGATCGCCGCCGCCGACCGCATCGCGGAGCAACTGGCCCAACACCCGGCGCAGTTCGACCGCGTGTTTCACCAGGTCGATTTGCGAAACCTTTACTCGCGGTCGCTGTTCTTCCTGCCGCCGGACCAGCTCCGCACCGTCGAGAAGCGGCTCGACGGCATGGACCCGCTCCTGGGCCGGTTCAGTTCCATCGGCTGGCAAACCCTCTCGCTCCAGGCCCTGCTCGTGCAGGCGAAGTTCGCGCAAGAGTCGTCCCGGCCGACGCAGGCCGACCGCGACCTGCTCGCGACGCTGCCGGCGCTGATCGCGTCCGCAACGAAAACGCTGGAGGACCCGCTGAAATACCAGAACCCGTGGTCCGTGGCCGGGGACCGGGACGGGGCGAAGCAACTCCGCGAGCCGCAGCACTTCTTCACCCCGGACGGCCGGCTGGCGCTCGTGTTGGCCCGGCCGGTGAAGGAGTCGGACTCGTTCACGCCGGTGAAGCGGGCGTGCGAAACCGCGCGATCCATCCTCGCCGACGTGCGGCGGGAGTTCCCGGACCTGGCCGTCGGGCTGACCGGGCTGCCGGTGCTGGAGACGGACGAGATGGCCGCGTCCGAGGAGGACTCGACGGCCGCGTCCGGGCTGGCGCTGGCCGGGGTCGCGGTCCTCTACCTCGTCGTCTACCGCGGCGTCCGCTACCCGCTCCTGACCGTCGGCACGCTCCTGATCGGCAGCGCGTGGGCGCTCGGGTGGGCGACCCTGACCGTCGGCCACCTGAACATTCTGTCCACGACGTTCGCCGTCATGCTCATTGGGATGGGCGACTACGGCGTGCTGTGGGTCGCCCGGTACGACGAGGAGCGGCGGTACGGGCACGACGTGTTCGCCGCCCTGCGGGAGACGGCGCTGCACGCCGGGCCGGGGATCGTGACCGCGGCCGGGACGACCTCGCTGGCGTTCTTCGCGACGATGCTCGCCGACTTCAAGGCGGTCGCGGAACTCGGGTGGATCGCCGGGTGCGGCGTGCTGTTCTGCGCCGCCGCGTGCGTCACGGCGCTGCCCGCGGCGCTCGTGGTGCTCGAACGGCGGCGGAATTCCGACGCGGGAATCATCCCCATCGACACGGTCCGGCCGTTCCTGCCGGCGGTCGCGGCCCGGCCGAAGCTCGTGCTGCTCCTCGGCGGCGTGGGGGTGATTGCCGCGGCCGCGTTCGCCGGGGGCGTGCGGTACGACGCGAACCTGCTGAACATGCAGGCCCGCGGGCTGGACTCCGTCGCGTGGGAGCACGAGCTGATCGGGCACGCGGCCGGCGCGACGTGGGACGCGATGAGCCTGGCCGCGACCCGCGACGAGGCGCTGACACTGAAGGCGAAGTACGAGGCCCTGCCCGGCGTCGGCCGCGTCGTCGAGGCGGCGTCGCTCGTGCCGGACGACCAGGCCGCGAAGCGGCCGACGGTGGCGGCGATTCACACGAAGCTCGCGAACCTACCTTCGACGATCCCGGAGCCACTGACGAGTGACCCGATCGTCGTCCGCGACCTGCTGCACCAGCTCCGCGGCCACGCGGCCGAACCGCTGGCCACACTGCTGACGGCCCCCGGCGCGGCGGAGCGGTTGCGGGCGTTCGACCGCCGACTGCGGATCGACCTGCTCGCCGACCTGCAGGAACTGCGGGGCGTCAGCCGGCCGGAGCCGATCGCGCTCGCCGACCTGCCGCCGAGCTTCCGCGAGCGGTACGTCGGCAAGGACGGCACGTTCCTGGTCCGCGCGTTCGCGGCCGAGTCGCTGTGGGAGTTCGACAAGCTCGAACGGTTCACCGTCGCGGCCCAGACCGCGGACGCCAACGCGACCGGCAAGTCGTTCCGCACGCTCGAAGGGCTGCGGCAGATGAAGGCCGGGTTCGAGCGGGCCGGGCTGCTCGCCCTCGCCGTCATCGTCGCCGTCCTGTGGCTCGACTTCCGCAGCGGCCGGATGCTGTTGCTCGGCCTGTTCCCGCTGGCCGTCGGCGTCGTCGCGACGCTCGGCGCGATGGGCCTTGCGGGCGTGCCGCTCAACCCGGCGAACCTCATCGCCCTGCCGCTGATCGTCGGCGTCGGCGTGGACAACGGCCTTCACGTCCTTCACGACTACCACGACAAGCCGCCGGGCAAGCTCTACCGGCTGACGGCCGCGACCGGCCGCGGCATCCTGGTCGCGGCCCTCACGACCGTCCTCGGGTTCGGCACGCTCACGCTCGCCCGCCACCGCGGCATGGCGAGCCTCGGCTTGGCCCTCACCCTCGGCGTCACGTTCTGCATGGTCGCCGCCCTCGTGGTGCTCCCCGCGATCCTGCGGCTGCTCGACGCGCGGAAGCTCAAAGCGCGTCGCCCCGCCCTCGACCGCCGCGACCGGATCGCGGCGTGACCCCGTCCCGCGAAGGCGGACACGAAGAACCGGTTCCTGGGCTACTGAAGCTACGGCTTCCGCCCGTATCTTGACTTCACCTCTCGATTCTCACCCACCCGGTCGCCATCATGATTCGCATCCTCGCGCTCCTCGCGGCCGTCGTCGCCGCGCCCGTCGCTTCGGCGGCGGGGATTCGGTTTGAAGTCTCCATCGACCCGAAGCTCGCGCCGGCCGCGGGCGGCCGGCTGCTCGTCGGCGTCGGGCCGAAGGGCCGGCCGCCGGCCTTCACCTCGTCCGACCCGTTCGCCCTGCCCGTCCTCGGCGTGGACGTGCCGACGTTCGCCGCCGACACCACGGTGACGGTCGATACTACCGCGCTTACGTTCCCGGCCGAGGCGCTCAAGAAACTGCCGAAGGGGGAGTACATGGTGCAGGCCGTGCTCGCCACCAACCGCGACCTGTGCCTGCCGAAGGCCCCCGGCAACTTGATGAGCGAGCCGGCGACCGCGACCCTCGACCCGGCCGCCTCGTCGCCGGTCAAGCTGCGGCTCACGAAGGTGATCGCGGAGGACGTGCCCGCCAACACCGCCACGCACAAGTTCCTGCGGCTGCCGTCGAAGCAGCTCTCCGACTTCCACAAGCGGCCGATGGTCTACAGGCTCGCCGTCGTGCTGCCGCCGGACTTCGAGAGGGAGGATAAGAAGTATCCGCTCGTCGTCCGGATCGGCGGGTTCGGCACGCGGTACACGTCCGCCCGCCGGATCGTGCCCGACCCGCGGTTCGTGCAAATCCTGCTCGACGGGGCCGGGCCGTTCGGCGACCCGTACCAGGTGAACTCCGCGAACAACGGCCCCTACGGCGACGCCCTCACGCAAGAGGTCATCCCGCACGTCGAGAAGGCGTACCGGTGCGTCGGCACGCCGAAGGCCCGGTTCCTCACCGGCGGCTCGACCGGCGGGTGGGTGTCGCTGGCGCTGCAACTCTTCTACCCCGATTACTTCAACGGCTGCTGGGCACAGTGCCCGGACGGGGTGGACTTCCGCGCCTTCGAGCTGATCGACATCTACCAGGACGCGAACGCCTACGTGAACCGGTTCGGGTTCGAGCGGCCGGCGAAGCGGACGCTCGACGGCGACACGGCGTATTCCGTCCGGCACGAGTGCCACCTGGAGCGGGTCCTCGGCCGCGGCGGGCGGTGGGAACTCGGCGGCCTCGACTGGGCGAGCTGGAACGCGACCTACGGCCCGCGCGGCGAGGACGGGCTGCCGAAGCCACTCTGGGACGGCGCGACCGGCGCGATCGACCGCTCGGTCGTCGCCCACTGGGAGAAGTACGACCTGCGGAAGGTGCTCGAAACGAACTGGCCGACGCTCGGCCCGAAGCTGGCCGGCGGCAAGGTCCGCGTCTGGGTCGGCGACGCGGACGACTACTTCCTGAACAACGCCGTCCACCGGCTGAAGGCGGCGACGGCGAAGCTGGCGAACCCGCCGTTCGACGGCGTCATCGAGATCGAGATGCGGAAGGGCCACACCTCGGGCTGGAGCGGGAAGCGGGTGTTGGACGAGATGATGGAGCGGGCGAAGTGACTATATAGCCGCCGGCTTGCGGGCGGGGTTTCGGGGGTCGCAAAAACCCCGCCGGCAAGCCGGCGGCTATATTACCACGCCAGCGGGATGAGCATCGGCCGCGGCACGACGGTCCCGACGATGCGGCCGTGGCGGTTCAAGAGGTCCGTCGTGCGGAACCGGAACGGCTCGTACACCTCCGGCCGCGGGTGGTCCGCCAGGTAGACGCGGACCAGCTTCAACATGTTCTCGTCGTACTGCTGCTTCGACCGCGAATGCACCTCGCACCGGCCGGGCAGCCGCCGGATGTCGCCGTCGAACGCCGGGCTGACGTGGAACAGCTCGTGGAAGACCGTCGTCAGCTTCTCTTCGAACGTCTGGTCCAGGAACCGCGGCAGGCAGAACGTCACGACGTAGAGCATCTCGCGGCCGTCCACGTAGTACCGCTGCGTGCCGTACAGGACGCCCCGCATCCGGCGGGTGAGCGCCCCCTGCTTGTACCGCATCGGCGTGACGCGGGCCATCAGCCCGAACCGGCTGCGGGTGCGGCACGGCGTGAAGCTGACGAGCATCCGGGAAAGGTCGAGCGGGGCGAACGTCGGGACGCGGAGGATGATGTCTTCGCAGAGGACGCGCATCGCGGCGGTGAAGTCGAACGGCGTCGCCGCGGTCGGGGCGGCCTTGCCGACGATCGCGCCGACCGGCAGCGGCCGGGCCGCGTCCCACCGGCGTTCGAGCGGCCACCGGGAGCGGGGCGGGGTCGGGGCGAGCGTGCCGGTCATCCGGGGTCCTTCGTGGCGGGCGGGAAGTTTCAATCGTAGAAGACGGGCCGCGGGCGGTCAACGAGCTTGACGGCGAACGGCACGGCGTGAGCGTGCCGGTGTCACCCCGGTGGCCGCCACCGGCACGCTCACGCCGTGCCGTTCGCCTTTAGGTCCCCGCCGGCGTGTACATCGCCACGTGGCGGTTGCGGTACTCCTTCGGCGTCATCCCGGTCGCCTTGCGGAACGTGTGGCTGAACGCGCACGAGTCGCAGAACCCGTACCGCATGGCGATGTCCGTCACCGTCCGGCCGGTGTGCGTCAGCTCGCGGGCGGCGGCGTGGACGCGGGACTCGATCACGAACCGCCGCACGGTCATCCCGAACACCTTGTGGAACAGCCGCTCCAGTTGCCGCTCCGAGTACCCGACGGCTTCCGCGATGTCCGCCAGCCGCAGCGGCTCGGCCAGCCGGTCGCGGATGTAGTCGGCCGCCGCCGCCACCGGCTCCAGGTGGACGAGGTGCTGCCGCCGGGCCTGGAAGCTCTGGAGCGTCCCGATCAGCCCGACGACCGTGCCCCGGTGGTCGCGGACCGGGTACTTGTCCGTCACCAGCCAGTCGCGGAGCCGCTGGTCGTTGATCCCGACCTCGATCATGTTCACGAGCGGCTGCCCGGTCTGGAACACCAGCCGGTCGTCCGCCAGGTACTTGTCCGCCAGGTCGCACGGCAGGTAGTCGTGCGGCCGCAGGCCGATCACGTCCTCCTCCGTCGTCCCGCCCATCCGCCGGATCGAGCCGGGACTGACCACGACCATCCGGCTGTCCGTGTCCTTGACGAAGTACGCCAGCCCGACGACGCGGTCGAACGGCCGGAGCAGGTCGCGAACGTCCGGCCGCAACCGGAGGAACGCGTCGCGGGCGTGCAACCGGCCGGCGGCTGTCGGGACCATGTCTCGATTCCACAACGCGAAATGGTTAACATCCGGAAACAGAAGTCGGGCCGGACGTTGAGTAGGAAAATCGTCAGATGTCCCGATTTTACAAGAACACGTCCGGCCGATCCTAGCGGAAAGCGCCGCCCGCGGATTAAAACGGGTTCATCAGTCGTCCGACCCGGTCCGGGTCATTCCGTTCGCGTTTCATTTTCTCGTTCGAGGTCTCTCTCATGTCATCCCACGTCGGGAACCGGGGGCGGTCGCGCCTCGGGTTCACCCTGATCGAGCTGCTGGTCGTGATCGCGATCATCGCGATCCTCATCGGCCTCTTGCTGCCGGCCGTCCAGAAGGTCCGCGAGGCGGCGGCGCGGGCCAGCTGCCAGAACAACCTGAAGCAGATCGCGCTGTCCGTCCACAACTACCACGACTCGGTCGGCACGCTCCCCCCGGTCCGGGTGACGAACCGGGCGGTGACGTGGTTCGTGCTCATCATGCCGTACATGGAGCAGGACAACCTCCGCCGGCTGTGGACGCCGACGGCCACGTACACGGACGCGGTGAACGCCGCCGGCCGGACGACGAGCGTGAAGACGTTCTTCTGCCCGAGCCGCCGGTCGGCCGCGGACGGCACGCTCAGCGAGTCGATCCAGGTCTACCCGGCGGACAGCAGCCCGCCGCCGACGTTCACCCCGACCGGCGCGCTGGACGCCCGGTTCGGCCCGGCGAACAGCCCGCCCGGCGCGCTGGGCGACTACGCGGGGTGCGTCGGCTCGGTGAACGGCTACCCCGGCAACCCGACCCGGATCGACTGGGCCAGCATCCGGGCGAACGGCATGCTCATCCAGGGCGAGAACCCGGTCGGCACGTCGTTCAAGGGGCTGACGAACTTCGCGAGCGTCACGGACGGCTTGAGCAACACGTTCCTGGCCGGGGAGAAGCACGTCCCGCAGGGGATGTTCGGCCGGCTGAAGGTCGGCGACGGGTCGATCTACAACGGCATCTGGACGACGTACTCCGGCCGGGTCGCCGGGCCGGAGGACCCGTTGGCGAAGGGGCCGACGGACGTGTCCCCGAGTACGACGGCGGACGCGTTCTACGCCCGGAAGTTCGGCAGCTGGCACACCGGCGTCTGCCAGTTCGCGCTCGGCGACGGGAGCGTGAGGATCGTGCGGACGACGATCGACCCGGTGAACCTCCGCCGGTTCGCGGTCCGCAACGACGGCGAGGTGGCGGTGAACGATTGACCGACCGGCGGGTTCCGTGCGGAGGCCGACGGTGGTAGAATCTCCGGCAGGAGGTTCACCCATGAGCGCGAGCAGTGCCGCCCCGAACCCGCCGGCCGTTGAGGTCGAATCGTTGGATTTGACCGAAGAAGGCCGCCGCACGCTGGCGGACGTGGCCTGGATGCATGAGGAACTGCGGCTCGGCCGTTTCGCCGGGTACGCCGACGAGTACGTCGGCGTGTTCGAGAAGCAGGTCGTCGGGCACAACGCCAGCCTCCGGCAGCTGCGGGCGGACGTGGAGCGGGACCGCGGCATCGGCCCGGCCCGGCTCGCGACGACGTTCGTTCCCGGGCCGAAAGGAATTGGCGGGGGGGGCGCGTGGCCCGCATAGCCCTCGACACGGTCCCCGCGTTCCCCGTCCACTATCAACACCCGAGCGACCGGCCGGGAACCTTCACGACCGTCCCCACGTACCACGTCACGATCCCGCTCTACGTCGCGCCCCGCGCCGCCCCCGACGGGTGGCGGCCGACCGGCACCGTCGATCAGGACCGACGGTTCGACGCCGTCCTCGACACCGGCACGCCGTTGACCGTCATCCCGCCGGACTTCTGGGAAGCATGGGCCACGGACGCGGACGTGCTGGCCCAGCCGCCGGACGAGTCCGCCATCCTGATCGCCGGCGGGCCACAGCCCGGTCGGCTGGCCAGGGTTCGGCTCGGGGCGGTGGACGACGAGGGGCATTGGCTGCCCGCCGAGTGGACGCTCGCGATCCTGTTGGACGGCCGGGGCGAGAATGCCTTGCGGGTTCCCCTCGTCGGGCTGCACTCGCACTTCTTCACCCGCCGGCGTCGCCTCGGCCACGTCGGATTCGAGCAGGACGACCGGTCCGCTGCCGTACCCCGGTGGTGCCTCGAAGACCGACCCCGCCTCCTGCCCTGGTCGTGACTTTCGCCCGGCCCCGGTTTTCTTTACACTGTCACCAGACCGGACCCGCCGTCCTCCCCCGATTCGGAGCCTGGAATGCTTCGCACCTCCCTGGCCGCGTGCCTCGCGGCCGCGCTGCTTGCTTCGCCCGCGCTGGCCCAGCTGCCGCCGGACAAGGCGCTCGCCACCATGACCGCCGGCGACGGCCTGCAGGTCGAACTCTTCGCCGCCGAGCCGATGCTCGTCAACCCCACGGCCATCGACGTGGACCACAAGGGCCGCGTCTGGGTCGCCGAGGCCGTCAACTACCGCCGCAAGAACTTCAACCGGCCGATCCTCCGCCCCGAGGGGGACCGCGTCGTCGTCCTCACGGACAAGGACGGCGACGGCAAGGCCGACGACTCGACCGTCTTCTTCCAGGGCAAGGAACTGTACGGCCCGCTCAGCGTCCTCGTGCTGCCGCAGGCGGACGGGAACGCGCTGCGCGTCCTCGTCGCGCAGTCGCCGGACATCCTCGAGTTCTGGGACAAGGACGGCGACTTGAAGGCGGACGGCCCGCCGACGAAGTTCCTCACCGGGTTCGGCGGGTTCGACCACGACCACGGCGTCCACGGCCTGACCGTCGGGCCGGACGGCAAGCTCTACTTCACCGTCGGCGACTCCGGCGTTACCGGCCTCCAGTCGAGGGACGGCAGGGGGCCGAAGTTCGTCAGCAACACCACGACGATCCAAAAGGGCACGGTCTGGCGGTGCGGCCTGGACGGGAACGGCGTGGAGCTGATCGCGCACAACTTCCGCAACAACTACGAGGCGTGCGTGGACAGCTTCGGCGAGATCTGGCTGTCCGACAACGACGACGACGGCAACCAGCAGACCCGCATCTGCTTCGTGATGCCCGGCGGCAACTACGGGTACGGCCCCCGCGGCCCCGGCCAGTCGCACTGGCACGAGGAGCAGCCGGGCGTCGTCCACAAGACGCTCCGCACCGGGTTCGGCAGCCCGACCGGCATCTGCTTCTACGAGGGGACGCTCTTGCCGAAGCGGTACCAGGGCGACCTGATCCACGCCGACGCCGGGCCGCGGGAAATCCGGTACTTCAAGCGGACGCCGAAGGGGGCGGGGTACGAGCTGGAAAAGATCAACATGCTGACGAGCACGGACAACTGGTTCCGGCCGAGCGACGTGTGCGTGGCCCCGGACGGCAGCGTGTTCGTGAGCGACTGGTACGACCCCGGCGTCGGCGGCCACGGCATGGGCGACTGGACCCGCGGCCGCATCTACCGGCTCACCCCGAAGGGGCACACGGGGTACAAGGTTCCGGAGGTGAAATTGGACTCGAAGGCGGAGAAGCTAGCGGCCCTGGCTTCACCGTCTTTAGCAGTTCAGCACAAGGCGTTTCAAGTGCTTAACGAGATGCCCGGGGGCGAAGCTATCAAAGTCGTGTTGGATGGCGTTTCCGGGTCGGAGTCGCTTCAGGCACGCAGTTTTAGGCAGATGTTTCTCATCATGCGACGAAGCCCGCCCGACATCCTGTCTAGGGATGCCCAAAAAGTGCTGGGCGATTGGCAGAATCGCATAGGCAAGTCGGGAAAATTCCTCGCGATGTTGGTGAGATGTTCCAAGGAGTATGGGCTTCGACAGCCAGGCGCAAAAGATTCATCCCTTGAGGAACACGAGATACCGGCCAGTCGTGAACTGTTGCTTGCAGTGCGAGACGTACCGGTTGAACAGGCCAAAGCAGTTGTCGAAAATGTGATGAAGTATTACGACGGCCAGGACCACTTCTACCGCGCCGCGCTCAACATCGCGTGCGGCACGGACCCGGCGCGGCGGGACAAGATCCTCGCCGACTTCGAGAAGCACTTCCCGGAGTGGAACGACAAGGTCGCGGACCTCGTGTGGGAGCTGCGGCCGAAGTCGATGCTGCCGAAGATGGAGAAGCTGCTCGGCGACGCCAAGCTGACGGCGGCGCAGAAGGCCCGCATCGTGGACATCCTCGCGGCCAACGACGACGTGACGGCCGGCAAGACGATGCTCACCCTCCTCAAGGGCGACGCCCCGGCCGAGGTGAAGGCGAAGGCCGTCGAGAACCTCAAGCTGTTCCTGCCGACGAAGTGGGCCGGCCTCAAGCGGTCCGACGACCTCCGCACGGCGATCTCCGAGCAACTGAAGGGCAAGGCCGCGATCTTCGGCCTCTGGCTGGCGGCGGCCGCGCCGGAGGCGTGCAAGGTCGAGGACGTGCAGGCCGTGGCGACGGACGCCGAGCGCCACCCGGAGGTCCGCCGCGAGGCGGTGCTGACGTGCGGGAAGATTCGCGACGTGAAGATGACGAAGTTCCTCGTCACGCTGACGGCCGACAAGGACCTCGGCCCGGCCGCCGTGACCGCCATCGGCACGCAACTCGGCGGGCAGGGGATCGACGCCGTGGGCAAGGCCGCGCTCGACGCGCTGGAAGGGATCGTCACCGGCGACTCGTCGGCGGCGCTGAAGGCGGCGGCCGTCGAATCGCTCGCCGGCTCGCGGACCGGGACCGGCTGGCTGTTGAAGCTCAAGGAGTCCGGCAAGTTCCCCGAACCCCTCGCCGCCGCGGCCGGGCGGTTGTTGCGGAACAGCCCGTTCCAGGGCGAGCGGAACAAGGCGATGATCCTCTTCCCGGCCCCCGGCAAGCTCGACCCGAAGAAGCTCCCGCCGGCGAGCGAACTCGCGAAGCGCGTCGGCAACGCCGAGAACGGCAAGTCGATCCTAGCGAAGAGCGTCACCAGCGAAGTGCAGTGCCTGAAGTGCCACATGGTCCGCGGGACCGGCGGGCAGATCGGCCCGGACCTGAGCATGATCGGCAAGAAGGCGAGCAAGGAGAACCTGTACGACTCCTTGCTCACGCCGTCGAAGGCGATCGCCGACCAGTACGTGAGCTGGAAGCTCGACACCGACGACGGCCAGAGCATCACCGGCCTCGTCGTCGGCGAGACGGAGACGACGGTGACGGTCCGCGACGCGAACGGCAAGGACTACAACTTCCCGGCGAAGGGGACGGAGCGGAAGAAGTCGTTGCAGTCGATCATGCCCGAAGGGCTGATCGCGACGCTGACCGAGGACGAGTTGGTTGACCTCGTCGAGTACCTGACGAAGCTGCAAACGCCGTCGCTGACTCCCGATTCGTGGATGGTAGTCGGCCCGTTCGCGTCGCCGGGCGGCAACGACGGGTTGGACAAGGCATTCGGCCCGGAGAAGGGCGCGTTCGACCCGGCCGCGAAGTTCGACGGCAAGGCGTGGGCGCTGGTCCGGCCCGGCGCGAACGGGTACGTGGACCTGGCGAAGCTGCACGGCAACGCGGCCGCGAACAGCGTGTCGTTCGCGTACCGCGACGTCGAGTCGCCGGAGGACGTGGAGGCGACGGTCCTGCTCGGCACGGACGACGGCGCGACCCTCTTCGTCAACGGCGAGCCGTCGTTCACGCACAAGGCGACGCGGGCCGCGGCCCCGGAGCAGAACGCGGTGAAGGTGAAGCTCAAGAAGGGCAAGAACGCGGTGCTGCTCAAGATCGCGAACGGCAACAACCCGCACGGGTTCTACCTGACGATCGAGGGCATCCCGGAGGCGGTGAAGAAATGAGTACGACCGAATAGTGGAAAACCCAGACTTCCGAAGTCCGGCTTCGACTTCGGAAGTCGATCCCGCGCCGGGGCGTTCGCGGTGTCGGCAACCGCCTCTCACCCAATTCCACTACCTAAGTCGAAGCCGGACTTCGGAAGTCTGGTCCCCGCGCTTCCCTCCACAAAGCTTCCGGGTCGCGGCTAAACGTCGTCCTTCCTTTTTCGCGATTGTTTGCGCGGCGCGTTCTCCTCCACGATCGAGGCGGCCGCCTTTCGCACTTCCTCCGCGGACGGCGTCCGCTTGTACCGCACCACCTCCGGGCCGAACGCCGCGTCGTCCGCCTCGTCCGCCCGCATCGCCTCGGACACGACCAGCACGAACTGCCCCGGTACGTGCTTCTTCAGCCGCTTGTAGTGCTCCTCCACGGCCGCCTTCCGCCAGAACCCGAACAGCTCGACGAACACCTCCTGCCCGGTCTTCGTGTACGTCAGCTTGAAGTCCGGGACCCACACGCCGTCGCTCCCCAGCGGGATCGGGTTCGGCTCGTCCGCGAGCAGCCAGTCCTCGGCCGTCGCCCGGAAGTTCTCGGCGAACACCGCGACCTCCGGCGGGGTGTACGTCCCGAAGTCTGGGGCGTGCGACCGCAGCCCGTCGGTGGCGCTCAGCGCGAACAGCTTCGGCTTCTTCTGCGCCCCCCACAGCACGTCCGCCTGCAGGTCGAACGCCCGGCAGTGCAACAGCGTCGGCAGGAACAGCGCGAGTTGCAGCCCGTACTTCTGCGTGGACGAGAACAGCGACAGCGGCCCGTCGAGCTTGATCGTGTAGCTGGCGTTCGGGGCCTGTTGGATGGTGCAAATGAGCCGGTGGAACTTGATCGCGCGGAACAGTTGCCGGAACCGCGCCGCCGTCTCGCCCCAGACGCGGACCTCCATCCCGGTGGACCGCAGCAGCATGGCCTGCGCGAGCGCCACGTTGTACCGGTGCAGCAACTGCTCGGCGGTGATGTCGGCGAACTTCAGCACCCGCTGCTCGTCCGCCAGGTCCGCGAAGAGCGCCAACTCGATCTGCTCGACCGACTGGTTCAGCTCCTCCGCCGCCTGCGAAATGACGGCGGTGCGGTCGAACGCCACACCGGTCTTCGCCGCGAGCTGCCGGTGGACGGCCGCGAGGCGGAACGCCGCCTCCCGCACGTCCGGCGGCGGCAGCTCGGACGCGACCTCGAACTCGCACCGGTCCGCGAGCAGCTTCGCCAGCCCCTGGTGGACGAGCTGCGTCGGGCCGGAGCTAATGTAGTTGGCCAGCTCCTCTTCGATCTCGCCGCGGGTGTGGCCGGGGGCGTCGCGGTAGACGAACAGGAGTTGTTCCGCGACGGCCCGCCAGTGGTCGTCGTGCGGGTTGAGGTACATCGGCACGAGCTTGTTCCGGGCGTGCCGGACGCGGACGAGTTTGCCGGTGAGCATGGGGGTATGGTATCACCCGGCCGCGACGGTATGATTCAAGTGCGTCCGCGGCCGAGAGGTGTCCGATGTCCCCGCACGAACTTCAGCAGAGGATGGAAGACCTGTTCAACCGCGAGGGGGCCATGATCCCGGTCGTCCTGGAGCGGGCGACCGGCGAGCGGGTCATCCTCGACAAGATCGAGCAGGCCGACTTCGGGCCGACGGAACTCGTCGTCCGGCGGCGGACGACGAGCCGCGTCGAGCGGCTGAAGTATTCCGAGATCGCGAAGGTGTACGGCCTGGAAGAGTTGCCGCCGCCGCCCGGCGCGATGGGGTACGCCGAGTTCCACGAAACGCTGCCGCGGTTCAAGCACCGCGAACCGTTTCGGCCGTTCGTGATCGAGCTGACGAACGGCGAGTCGATCCCGATCCTCGTCCCGACCGGCATCGCGATGGCCGGGCGGTTCGCCTCGATCTACCCGAAGGACCAACCCCGCATCCTCATCACTTACGACCAAGTTGCACGAATCGCCGACGTGGAACTCGTCGCGGCCGCGGGGTAGTCGTCATGCGTCGCGACACGTTCGAGGCGGCCCTCCGGCAAATGTGCCACCGCGTTCCGTTCCAACGGTTCACGGTGGAACTCGTCAACTGTGTCCGGCTCATCGGCTATCACCCGGAGGTGTTCGTCCAGGACGGTGACCTGGTCAGCTACACCGACGTAGACGGCGGGGAGCAGCTCTTCGACGCCTCGTGCGTCGCGCGGGTCGCCCCGTTCGTCATCCCGCAGGAACTCCGGTACACGTAGCCGGCCGCTCACCCGTACTTCTTGTGGCACGCCTCGGACGTCATCTTCGCGGCCTTCACCAGCCCGCCGGCCAGCTTCTCCCCGTCCGGGTCCACGTACAGCCGGCCGGAGGTCCCCTTGATCGTCGGGTCGTACCCGGTCACGTGGACGTTGAAGATGTACGCCGTCTCGGACGCCGCCTTGAACCAGTGGACGTTGTCCTTGTGGTCCGAGATCGTGGACAGCTCCCCGGCCTTGAACGTCCGGTCGATCGTCGGCTTGATGACGTAGTGGTCCTTGAGCGTCTCCACCCGGTCGTAGTGCCGGCCGTGCCACTCGCCCCGCAGGACGATGAACCCGGTACACATGTTGAGGTGGCCGTGCGGCACGACCGACCGGTCCTTCTTGCACCCGAACACCTGCTTGCCGAACGTCAGCTCCGTCGGCAGCCCCTCGACTTTCTTCAAATCGATGCCGGCGCTCAGCGCCCCGTTCGCGGGCAGCTTCTTCTCCTTGACGATGTCGTCGAGCTTGACGAGCTTGACGAGTGATTCGAGGTCCACCCGCTTGTAAAGCTCCTCCATCTTCGTTTGAAATTCGAGGTCCGTCAGCTTCCGGCCGCGGAGGTCTTCCGTCATCGCGACGAGGTCCTTGAGCCACGCGTTGATCGTCGGCTTGACGGACTCGGCGAACAGGTTGCGGCCCCAGGCCATCTCGATGAACCCGAAGGCGACGAGGGAGCCGAGGGCGGTGTGCGCGAACTGGCGGCGGTCGGGACTCATGACGAACTCCGGGGATGGGATGACACGAGCGTACCCGGCCGGCCGGGCGAAGTCCAGTTCGTAAGAAGTACCGCGAGGCCCCCATGTTCTGGCGACTCTTCGTCACGTACCTCGCGCTCGTCGTCACCGCCGTCGGGCTGGTCGGCGTCATCGTGCTCCGCCGGACGGACGGGCACGCCCTCTTCTACGAACTCTCCCGCGAGGTCGTCACCGCGGCCGCCGGCATCGCGCTGCTGTCCGTGGCCCCGGCGTACCTGCTCGCCCGGCAGTTCACCCGGCCGCTGAACGAACTCGCGGACGGCGCGCGGCGGCTGGCCGACGGCGAGTTCGGGCACAAGCTGCACGCCGTCGAGGGCCGGGAGTTCAACGCCCTCGCCCGGACGTTCAACGACATGAGCTACCAGCTCGCCGTCACGTTCGACCAGCTCGCCCAGGACCGCGAGCAGCTCCGCATCATCCTGTCCGGCATGGTCGAGGGCGTCGTCGCGCTCGACAACGACCAGCGGCTCTTGTTCGCCAACGACCGGGCGGCCGCGCTATTGGAGTTCGACCCGGCCACGGCCGTCGGCCGGAAGCTGTGGGAGGTGAACCGGCAGCGGGCGGTGCAAGAGATCGTGGAGAAGGCGCTCGCCGGCGGGCAGCCGCACCGGGAGGAACTCGACTGGAAGGGGCCGGGGGCGAAGAACCTCGCCGTCTACGTGTCGCGGCTGCCGGGGCCGAACTCGCCGGGCGCGGTCATGGTGCTGCACGACATCACCGAGCTGCGGCGGCTGGAACGGGTGCGGCAGGACTTCGTCGCGAACGTGTCGCACGAGCTGAAGACGCCCCTGGCCGTGATTCAGTCGAACATCGAGGCGCTGCAGGACGGCGCGGTCGAAGACCCGGACGCGCGGGGGCCGTTCCTGGAGCGGGTCAAGCACGAGGCCGACCGGCTGGACGAATTGATCCAAGACCTGCTGCGGCTGGCGAAGATCGAGTCCGGGGCGCAGCCGCTGGAGCTAACGGCCGTGCCGCTGGCCGCGGCCATCGCCGAGTGCCTGGAACGCCAGACGACGCGGGCCGAGGGGAAGTCGATGCAGCTGATCGAGGTCCCGCCGAAGGGGGCGGCGGGGGTCGCGGCTTACGCCGACGCGGACGCCGTCGGGCACATCCTGGACAACCTGGTGGACAACGCGATCAAGTACACGCCGAACGGCGGAACGATCACGGTCCGGTGGGCGGCGACGGACCACCACGTCCAGGTCGAGGTGCAGGACACCGGCATCGGCATCGCGGCGGCCGACCTGCCGCGGGTGTTCGAGCGGTTCTTCCGGGCCGACCGCGCCCGCCACCGGGCCGCCGGCGGGACCGGCCTCGGGCTGGCGATCGTCAAGCACCTCGTCCAGGCGCAGAACGGCCAGGTGACGGTGACGAGCCAACTCGGCCACGGCAGCACCTTCAAGGTCACCCTCCCGCGGGCGAAAGACGTGACCTCCGCGTGACCACCCCTGGTCACCTCCTGACCGGCCGGTGCTGAAAACCGGCTCATCTCCCCGCGGCCGCGGCCGGCACTCGGTTTGCCTGCGTAGCATGGGAGTATCCCACCCCGGAGAGTTCACATGGTCCGACGCCTCGCGTTCCTCCTCCCGTTGCTCGCCGTCGCCGCGTTGCCCGCTTCCGCCCAACAGAGGCCGACGAAGGCCGAGTGGCAGGCCGTCGTCGATAAGGCCACGGCGTTCCTGAAGGCGAACCAGAAGCCGGACGGCAGTTGGGGCACGGCCCCGCAGGGCATGGGCGTCAGCGGCGTCGTCGTCACCGGGCTGTTGCAGAGCGGGCAGTCGCCGGACACGGAGCCGGCGGCGAAGGGGCTGGCGTACATCGAGAGCCTCGTGAACCCGAAGGCCGGGCACATCGCCGGGGCCGACCCGCGGGTCGGGTTGCAGAACTACGTCACCAGCGTGAACGTCATGGCCCTCGCCGCGGCGAAGCGGGACGCGAAGTACAAGCCGGTGATCGGCACGGCGTCCGACTTTCTGAAGAAACTCCAGTGGGACGACGGCGAGGGGAAGACGGAGAAGGACGACTTCTACGGCGGGGCCGGGTACGACAGCAAGAGCCGGCCGGACCTGTCGAACACGCAGTTCTTCCTGGACGCCCTCAAGGCCGCCGGCGCGGGCAAGGACGACCCGGCGATCAAGAAGGCGATGGTGTTCGTCAGCCGGTGCCAGAACCTGAAGACGGAGCACAACGACCAGCCGTGGGCCGGGACGATCAACGACGGCAGCTTCATCTACTCGGCGGCCGGCGGCGGCTCGACGAAGACGAGCGACGAGGCCGGCGCGCCCCTGACCGGGTACGGCAGCATGACCTACGCCGGGATCAAGAGCATGATCTACGCCGGCATCTCGAAGGACGACCCGCGGTTCAAGGCGGCCCTCGGGTGGGCGCGGAAGAACTACACGCTGGACCAGAACCCCGGCATGCCGAAGCAACTGGCGGGGCGGGGGCTGTACTACTACTACACGACGTTCGCGAAGACGATGAGCGTCCTCGGCGAGGAGACGTTCGAGGACGACAAGGGCGGGAAGCACGACTGGAAGGCCGACCTGTTCGCGGCCCTGGCGAAGCGGCAGAAGGCGGACGGCAGTTGGACGAACGACACCGACCGCTGGATGGAGGGCGACCCGAACCTCGTCACCGGGTACGCGCTGATCTGTTTGGGCTACTGCAAGCCGGAGTGAGTAAACTACGTTTGGCGGCGACCGGTATATAGCCGCCGGCATGCCCGCGGCGGTTTTGGGTGGCCAAACCCCGCCCCCCCGCCCCCCGGGATATAAAACCCCTCGGGGCCCCACCAAGCACCCC